>CAYOHN010000102.1:0-11113 GCA_964403735.1 uncultured Spirochaetales bacterium
CATGCAATCGCCGCGGCGCCGCCGGCGCGACAAACTGGCCGTGCCGGCGCGTCCGGTCGCCGCCGCCGCGCCGAAGACCGCGAAGCGGTTGGTGCGCGCCGAGGGGCTGATCAGTGTTGCGGAACTGGCGCGGCAACTGGGCGCCAAGGCGGCAGAAGTGCAGGGGCGGTTGATGGCGCTCGGCACGATGGCTTCGGTGAACCAGCAACTCGATCTGGAGACCGCGCGCAAGATCGCGACGCACTACGGCTTCGAGGTCCAGGACGTCGGCTTCCAGGAGGACGAGGTGCTGCTCGACAGCGCCCCGGTGCAGGAGGAGGCGCTCGAAACGCGCCCGCCGGTCGTCACCGTCATGGGTCACGTCGATCACGGTAAGACGTCGCTGCTCGACGCACTGCGCGAAGCCAACGTCGTCGCCGGCGAGGCGGGTGGCATCACCCAGCACATCGGCGCCTATCAGGTCGTGCGCGGAGACCGCCGACTCACCTTCATCGACACGCCCGGTCACGAGGCGTTCACGATGATGCGCGCGCGCGGTGCGCAGGCGACCGACATCGTGGTCCTCGTCGTCGCCGCCAGCGAAGGCATCATGCCGCAGACTGTCGAAGCGATCGAACACGCCAAGGCGGCGGAGGTTCCGATCGTCGTCGCGGTGAACAAGTGCGATCTCCCCGATGCCAACCCGCAACTGGTGCGCCAACGGCTGATGGAGCACGGGCTCGTGCCGGAGGAGTTCGGCGGCGACACGATCTGCGTCGACGTCTCGGCGATCAAGCAGACCGGGCTCGACCAGCTACTCGAGATGTTGGCGCTGCAGTCCGACGTCCTCGAGCTGCGTGCCGATCCCACCCGGCGCGCCCGGGGCATCGTGCTGGAGTCGCGACTCGACAAGGGCCGCGGACCCGTGGCCACCGTGCTGGTGCAAGAAGGCGCGCTGCACCAGGGCGATACGGTCGTCGTCGGCACCGCCTATGGTCGCGTGCGGGCGCTCGAGAACGAACGCGGCAAGCGGGTCCAGGAGGCGGGGCCGTCCACGCCCGTGCAGGTGATCGGACTCTCCGAGGTGCCCGAGGCCGGGGCGGCGCTGCATGCCGTCGAGAACGAACGCGCGGCGCGCGAAGTGGCCGACCACCGCGTCGGACAGGAGAAGGCGAAGCCGGGCCCCAGTCAGCGTCGCGTCTCGCTCGAGGAGCTGTTCGCGCGCGGCGATGATTCCGGTCCGAAGGAGCTCCGGATCGTGCTGAAGGCCGATGTGCACGGCTCGCTCGAGGCGGTGCGCGAGGCGCTGACGAAGCAGTCGACCGACGAGGTCAAGGTGAACGTGATCCTCGCGGGGGTCGGCGGCATCTCGGAGAGCGACGTCATGCTGGCCAAGGCCAGCGACGCCATCGTCGTGGGTTTTCACGTGCGACCGGACTCGGCGGCGCGGCGTGCGGCCGAAGGGCAGGGCGTCGACATCCGCAGCTACCAGATCATCTACGAGGCCACCGACGAGGTACGCCGCGCGATGGCGGGTCTGCTGCCGCCGACGCGCGAAGAGAAGATCCTCGGTCGTGCCGAAGTGCGGAAGACCTTCAGCGTGCCTCGCCTCGGCACGGTCGCCGGCTGCTACGTGACCGAGGGACTGATCCGGCGCAACGCGCGGGGCCGGTTGCTGCGCGATGGCGTCCAGATCTGGGAGGGCACCTTTGCCTCGCTCAAGCGCTTCAAGGACGACGTCCGCGAGGTGCAGACCGGCTACGAGTGCGGCATCGGCCTCGAGGGCTACAACGACGTCAAGGTCGGCGACGTGATCGAGCCGTACGAGATCGAGGAGACGCCCGCGACGCTGTCATGATCGTCGCGGCCGCCGTGGTCGAGCTCCACGTGCACGGCTCCCAATCGCTGAAGCAGAAGCGCGGGGTGGTGCGGTCGATCGTCCAGCGCGTGCGCAATCGCTTCAACGTCTCGATTGCCGAAATCGGCGGGCAGGGGACGTGGCAGGTCGCCGTGCTCGGTGTCGTGATGACCGGGAGCGACCGCACGAAGGTCCGGAGCCAACTCCAGCGCGCGCTCGTGTTCCTCGAGGAGCTGCACCTCGCCGAGGTGACCGGCAGCGACTTCGAAGTGCTCGAACTGTGTTACGAAGGTGCCGAACGCGACGAGGGCGATGGGCTCACGCCCGCGGACTTCGGCGCTCACCACGATCGCGAGGATGAGGACTGATGGCGTCGCGTCGGCTCGAACGCGTAGGCGAACAGCTGCGAGAGGAAATCGCCCGCGCGCTGCGCGAGGAAGTCGCGGATCCGCGCGTACGGCTGGTCACGATCCTCCGCGTCGATGCCTCGCCCGACCTGCGCAATGCACTGGTGTTCTGGAGCCGGCTCGAGACCGAGAACGGGCCCTCGCTGGAAGACGTGGCGGCTGGACTCGATTCGGCGGCGCCGTTCCTGCGGAGACGACTCGCCCACGACCTCCCGCTGAAGCGGATGCCGGAGCTGCGCTTCCGCCACGACCCCGGCATCGAGCTCGGAGATCAGACGTTGTCGCTGTTGCGGGAGCTGCACGATGAGTCCTAGGAAGCAGCGACGGACGCCCGAACGGCCCGGCCCGAGCGGCTTCCTGGTGGTCGACAAGCCCGCCGGCTGGACCTCCCACGACGTCGTGGATGCCGCCCGGCGCTGGTTCGGCACGCGCCGGATCGGCCATCTCGGGACGCTCGACCCGCAGGCGACCGGCGTGCTGCCGCTGGCGGTGCGCGACGCGACGAAGCTCATCTCGTTCGTGTCCGCGGATCCCAAGGTCTATCGCGGCGTCGTGCGCCTCGGCGCGGAGACCGACACGCTCGACGGCGACGGGACGGTGATCGCGCGCAGCGAAGCACCACTGCCGGACGCCGCGGCGTTGCTACCGGTGCTCGAGAGCTTCGTCGGTGAGCACGAGCAGGTGCCGCCGATGTTCAGCGCAGTCAAACAGGGCGGCGTGCCGCTCTACCGGCTCGCCCGTCGCGGCGAAGAGGTCGAGCGCACTGCGCGCAAGGTGCGGATCGATTCGTTCCGTCTGGTTTCCTACGTCCCGCCCGACGTCGAGGTGGAGGTGCAGTGCTCTCCGGGGACCTACGTCCGCGTGCTCGCCGCCGAGATCGGCCAGCGGCTCGGCTGCGGTGCGTATCTGCTGTCGCTGTGCCGGCTGCGCAGCGGCCCGTTCGAGCTGGCGCAGGCCGCGTCGGCGGAGGTGCTGACCGCCGAAGCGGAACGCGGCGAGCTGGAGGAGCGGCTCGTCCGGCCGGTTGCGGCGCTCGGCCTCGCCGCGTTGAAACTCGGCCCGGAAGACGCGCGCCGCGTACTGCACGGGGGGGCGCTGCCCCAGGGCGGCCCGACGCGGCCGGTGGGAGAGCGAATCGCGGCGCTCGATCCCACGGGGGCACTGATCGCGATCCTCGAAGTGGCGCCGGATCGAAGCCTCCAGCCCCTCCGCGTGCTCGGTCAGCTTGCTGCGCATCGCTGACTTTGGTACCCATCGTCATCGTCCGGAGAAACAGTCGAGGCAACCACTTGATCGCAGCGGAACGCAAGCAGAGCGTCATCGAGGGCCATCGCCGTCACGAGACCGACACCGGCTCGACCGAGGTTCAGGTCGCGATCCTCACCGAGCGCATCACCGAGCTCTCTGAGCACTTCAAGGTCCACAAGAAGGACCACCACTCCCGCCGAGGGCTGCTCAAGATCGTGAGCCAGCGCCGGCGGCTGCTCGACTATCTGCGCCGCACGACGCCGGCGCGCTATCAGGAGTTGATCCAGCGACTCGGCCTTCGGCGTTAGTCGAGGCGCTGCGGCCGCCCCGAAACCCGTGGGCTGCCGATTTCATTCGACGCCGAGCAATACAGACCCCAGACGGGCCAGCAAAGCATCGCGCCAGGCTGGGGTGTGGGGCTCAGTCGTGGGCGAAGGACCTTTGTTCTCCTTCGGTCATCCCTGATCCCGCATCCTGCCCTCCCGCGATTCCTCCGCTGCACATCCCGCAACGCTCCGGCCTCGCCGAGACGGCAGACGTCCATCCGGCGGCCGGGGAGGAGAATCGCAAACCATGTCATCCAAATCGTATTGGTTCGAGCCGCATACCGTGACGTTCGATGTCGGCGGGCGTCCCATGACGCTTGAGACCGGTCGCATGGCAAAGCAGGCGTCCGGCGCCGTCGTCGTCACCTACGGGGACACCGTCGTGCTCGTCACGGCCACGACCGCCAAGGCCCGCGAAGGTCTCGACTTCCTGCCGCTGACCGTGGACTTCGTCGAGAAGACATCGGCAGCCGGCAAGATTCCCGGCGGCTTCTTCAAGCGCGAAGGCCGGCTCTCGGATCGCGAGGTCCTGGTGTCGCGCTTCATCGATCGCTCGGTCCGGCCGCTGTTCGCCGAAGGCTGGCGCGACGAAACCCACATCGTCGCGACGGTGCTGTCGGCGGACCGTGAGAACACCCCGGACCTGCCGGCCTTCGTCGGCGCGTCCGCGGCGCTGCATCTGTCGGATGCCCCGTTCCTCGGCCCGATCGGCGCGGTCCGCGTCGGTCGCATCGACGGCAAGTGGGTGATCAACCCGCTGCGCTCGGAGCTTCCGGAAGCCGACGTCGAAATCGTCGTCGCCGGCAGCCGGAACGCCGTCGTGATGGTCGAGGGCGGCGCGAAGCAGGTGCCCGAAGCCGAGATCCTCGAAGGGCTCCGCTTCGGACACGCCGAGCTGCTGGGTCAGCTCGAGCCGCAGGAAGAGCTGCGCCGCGCGTTCGGGAAGCCGAAGCGCGATCCGGCCCCGCCGCCCGACACGAGTGCGCTGCAGGCGCGCATCCGCGAGATGATCGGTGACGACCTGCGCGACGCCGTGCGGATCGAGGAGAAGCTGGCTCGCTACAAGGCGATCGGCGAGACCGAGAAGCGCGCGATCGATGCGCTGTCCGAGGAGTATCGCCGGGCGCCGGCGAAGCTCGACAGCCTCGCCGACGTGGAAGAGCGTCGCGCCGGCTTGCAAGCGCTCACGTCGCAGGCGAAGTCGATCCTGCACGATCTGCGTTCGGAGCTGATTCGCGAGCGCATCCTCGCCGAGGCGAAGCGCATCGACGGCCGCGGTACGGCGGATATCCGGCCGATCGCCTGTGAGCTGCGAGTGGTGCCGCGTGTCCACGGCGTAGCGCTGTTTACGCGCGGGGAGACGCAATCGCTGGTGTCGGCCACGCTCGGCAGTGCGTTCGACACCCAGATGATCGACGGCCTCACCGAACGCTACGAGAAGTCGTTCATGTTCCACTACAACTTCCCGCCGTTCTCGGTGGGGGAGGCGCGCATGCTGCGCGGCCCGGGCCGGCGAGAAGTCGGGCACGGGACGCTGGCCGAACGCGCGATCCAGGCCGTGCTGCCGCCGCGCGAGGAGTTCCCGTACACGCTGCGCATCGTCGCCGAGACGCTCGAGTCCAACGGCTCGTCGTCGATGGCGGCCGTCTGCGGCGCCACGCTGGCGCTGATGGACGGCGGCGTGCCGATCACCGCGCCGGTGGCCGGCATCGCGATGGGTCTGATCGAGGACGGCGAACGCGTCGCGATCCTGTCGGACATCCTCGGCGACGAGGACCACCTGGGCGACATGGACTTCAAGGTCGCCGGAACGCGCGCCGGGATCACCGCCGTCCAGATGGACATCAAGGTCCGGTCCGTCGATTGGGCCGTGATGGAGCGCGCGCTCGATCAGGCGCGTCAGGGGCGGCTGCACATTCTCGATCGCATGGAGGCGGAGACCGCCGACGTGCTCGGCGGACAGTTCAGCCATCGCACGGAACTCGCCGATCATGCACCGCGCATGGCGCAGATGTGGGTCAAGCCCGATCGGATTCGCGACATCATCGGCCCCGGCGGCCGCGTGATCCGCGCGATCCAGGAAGCCACTGGCGTCAAGATCGACGTCGAGGATACGGGCCAGGTGCGAATCTTCTCGCCCGACGGTCCGAATCTCGATCGCGCGCGGGCGATGGTGGAGGAGCTCACGCAGGAGGCCGAACTCGGCCGGATCTACGCGGGCAAGGTCAAGCGGATCACGGATTTCGGCGCCTTCGTCGAGATCTTCCCCGGCACCGACGGGATGATCCACATCAGCCAGCTCGCGGAAGGCCGGGTCGAGCGTGTGACCGATGTGATCCAGGAAGGCGACGAAGTCCTCGCCAAGTGCATCGACATCGACCCGAGTGGACGGATCCGCCTGTCGCGCAAGGAGGCGCTCGCGGATCTCGCCGCAGAGGCTGCGCCGCCCGCCGAGGGCTGAGGGGGAACGCCGCCGTTCGCGTCCCGATCGAACGCGTCGACGGAGCCGAGGACCTTCCGCTGCCGCACTATGCCAGCAGCGGAGCGGCCGGCGCGGATCTCTGTGCCGCCGTCCGCGATGTGCTGCGCATCGAACCGGGCGAGCGCGCTCTCGTGCCGACGGGGCTGCGCATCGCGCTTCCCGACGGCTACGAGGCGCAGGTGCGTCCGCGCAGCGGTTTGGCGCTGCGCTCCGGCGTCGTGCTGCCGAATGCACCCGGGACCATCGACGCGGACTACCGGGGGGAGATCCAGGTGATCCTGTGGAATGCGGGTCGCGTGCCGTTCGAGGTGCGGCGCGGGGATCGCATCGCGCAACTCGTCGTGGCGCCAGTGGTGCGTGCGGAATGGGAAGAGCGCGCAACCCTCGACGACACCGAGCGCGGTGCCGGCGGGTTCGGGCATACTGGCCTCCGCGTGCCCGGCACGGAGGCCAAACCGTGACGCAGCCCCCCCCTCTTCGAGCCCGCGTGGAACCCCGCGAGCCGTTGCATCCGCAGCCGCCGTCGCCGGCGCGCGCGCCGGCAACGCCGTCGAAGCACCGCGAACTGGCGCTGCGATTGCTGACCGCCGCCGTGCTGGTCCCGGGGGTCCTGTGGCTGATCGCGCAAGGGGGACTCTGGGTCCTCGGCACCGTCGTGCTGATCACGTTGCTCGGGATCCGCGAGCTGTACCAGCTACTCGAAGCCAAGGGCGCCCGCCCGCTCTGGGCGGTCGGCCTGACGGCCGGCGGCCTGCTGCCGGTCGTCGGGTACTTCGGCAACGAATATCACGCGACCATGCTGATGACGGCATCGCTGTTGGCGTTCATGGTGATCCAGGTTGGCAAGGCGGAGATCAGCCAGGCGCTGGCATCGATCTCGGGCACCTTCTTCGGTGTCTTCTACGTCGGTTGGCTGCTCGCGCACACCGTCACGCTGCGGAACTTCCAGAGCGTCGTCGGCGCCAAATGGGGCAGCGATGCCGCCGCGCTGTTCGACCCGAACGCTGGCGCCTTCTTCCTCACGTTCTGTCTCACAGCGGTCGTCCTGTGCGACGCCGGCGCGTACTTCGTGGGCCGCGCCTGGGGCCGCCGGAAGCTGGCGCCGCAGGTCAGTCCGGGCAAGACCGTGGAGGGGTCCCTCGGCGGCATCGCCATCGGCACGCTCGGGGCGCTCGTGTGCAAGGGGATCTACGACGTCGTCTGGCCGGAGCTGTCTGCGGTGTTCTCGTGGCCGATGGCCGCGGCGTTCGGGGCCATCCTGTCGCTGGCCGGAATGATCGGCGACCTCGTCGAATCGCTGCTGAAGCGCGACGCGGCACAGAAGGATGCCGGCGCGTTGCTGCCGGGCATGGGCGGCGTGCTCGACCGGATCGATTCGGCGCTGCTCGCGATCCCGGTGATGTACTACCTTCTGCTCGGCTTCACCTACCTCAGTGCGGGCTTCCGATGATCGAGCGCTACACGCGACCCGAGATGGGCGTCGTCTGGACCGAAGAAGCGCGCTACCGCGCGTGGCTTCGCGTCGAGCTGGTCGTCTGCGAGGTGCTCGCAGAGTCCGGCACGATTCCGTCGAGCGCGGTCGCCACGATCCGCGCGCGCGCGGGGTTCGACGTGGCGCGCATCGCCGAGATCGAGCGCGAAGTTCGCCACGACGTGATCGCGTTCCTGACCAACGTCGCCGAGCACGTCGGAGAAGACTCTCGCTGGGTCCACTACGGCATGACCTCCAGCGACGTCATCGATACCGCCCTGGCGCTCCAGATCCGCGAGGCCGGATTGCTGTTGCTGGCCGGCTGCGACCGTGCGCTCGCGGCCTTGCGCACGCGCGCGATCGAGCACGAGCACACGCCGATGGTCGGGCGCACGCACGGCATCCACGCCGAGCCCACGACGTTCGGACTCAAGCTGCTGGTCCTGCACGGCGCCTTGCGCCGGAGCCGGGACCGGCTGGCGCGGGCGCTGGACGAGGCCGCGGTCGGCAAGATTTCGGGCGCCGTCGGCACCTTCGCGCACCTCGATCCGGCCGTGGAAGAGGCCGTGTGCGCCCGACTCGGCATCGGCTTCGAGCCGGCGTCGACCCAGGTGGTGCAGCGCGACCGGCACGCGGCGTTCGTGCAAGCGCTCGCGCTCGTCGCCTCGGTCGTCGACCAGGCGGCGGTCGAGTTCCGGCATCTCGCGCGGACCGAGGTGCGCGAGGTCGAGGAGGAGTTCGGCAAGGGTCAGAAGGGCTCGTCGGCGATGCCGCACAAACGCAACCCGTGGCGCTTCGAGAACCTCTCGGGGCTCGCGCGGGTCGTGCGCGGCTATGCCGGCGCGTCACTCGAGAACCTGGCGCTCTGGCACGAGCGTGACATCTCCAACTCGTCGGTCGAACGCATCGTGTTGCCCGACGCCTGTGCCGCCGTCGACTTCATGCTGCAGCGCTTCGCAGGCCTGGTGGAGACGTTGCGCGTGCTGCCCGAGCGCATGCGCGAGAATCTCGAATCCTCTCGCGGGTTGGTGTTCAGCGGCACGCTGCTGCTGGCGCTGGCGGGAAAGGGGCTCAGTCGCGAAGACGCGTACCGTCTGGTGCAGGGGAATGCGATGGAGACCTGGGAGAAGGGTGGCCACTTCAAGGAGCGCGTGCTGGCGGATCCGGATATCGCGCATGTGCTGGACGAGGAAGAGGTGGAGCGCGCATTCGATCTGGAGGCGGCGCTGCGCAACGTCGAAGCGATCTTCGCACGAGCGTTGACAGAGTGAGCGCGGGGAGGGTGCGGTGAAAGCGATCGTCTGTGTAGTGCTGAAGGCTGACGTGCTCGACCCCCAGGGCCGCGCGATCCAGCGCGCCTGCGCGACGCTCGGCTACGATGCCGTCTCCGACGTCCGGCAGGGGAAGCTGTTCGAAATCGAGGTGGATACGGAGGATCGCGCGATGGCCGAACGGCTGGTGCGCGAGCTGTGTGAGAAAGTGCTCGCCAACGCCGTCATCGAAGACTGGCGCATCGACCGGCTCGAGGACTGAGCGACCCACACGAGGACCGACCCAGGAACCGCGACGGAGGCCCCCCGATGTCGACCGACGACGATCTGCTCCGCGAGCAGTGCTCGCGGACGCTCGAGCGCACGGAGTTTCCGGGGCTCGGAGTCAAGCACGAAGGCAAGGTCCGCGATTCCTACGTCCGCGATGGCCGGCGCACGATCATCGTGACGGACCGGATCTCGGCGTTCGACGTCGTGCTCGGCACGATCCCGTTCAAGGGTCAGGTGCTGAACCAGATCGCTGCCTTCTGGTTCGAACGCACGCGCGACATCGCGCCGAACCACGTGCTCGACGTGCCCGATCCCAACGTCACGGTCGGTGCGGAATGCGGTCTGGTGCCGATCGAGTTCGTCGTTCGTGGCTACCTGACCGGCGTCACCAACACGTCGATCTGGACCGCCTACGCGCGGGGGGAGCGGGTCTACTGCGGCCATCGCCTGCCGGACGGGTTGCGCAAGCACGAGCGGTTGCCGACGCCCCTGCTGACGCCGACCACCAAGGCGGAAGCCGGCGCGCACGACGAGCTGACGTCCCGCGACGAGCTGATTGCCCGCGGCGTCGTCACGGCCGAGTGCTACGACCGGGCGGAGGCGATGGTGCTGCGGCTGTTCGCCGAAGGGCAGCAGTGGGCCGAGAAGCAGGGTCTGATCCTCGTCGATACGAAGTACGAGGTGGGACTCCATCCCGAGGAGGGCGAGGACGGCGACGACAGCCAACTCGTCGTCATCGACGAGATCCATACGCCCGATTCGTCGCGGTACTGGTATCGGGACAGCTACGAGCCGGCGCTTTCCGCCGGCAGCGATCCGAAGGCGATGGACAAGGAGTACGTGCGGCGCTGGCTCGCGGAGCGCGGCTACAAGGGCGACGGCGCGCCGCCGCCGTTGCCCGACGACGTGCGCTGCGAAGCCGCGCGCCGCTACATCGAAACCTTCGAGCGGGTCACCGGGACGGCGTTCGCGCCGGATGTCGAGCCGCCGCTCGAGCGCATCCGCCGCCGTCTGGGCCTCTGAGTCTACACAGGAGTGGTATGCCGGTGTTCGCCGTGATTCGATTCCCTGGCTCCAACGACGATCGCGACATGCGCTTCGCGCTGAAGAGCGCGCTCGGCGTCGCGGCGGAGCTCGTCTGGCACCAGGACGCCGAGCTGCCGGCGGGCACGCGCGGCGTGCTGCTGCCGGGAGGCTTCTCGTACGGGGACTATCTGCGCTGTGGTGCGATGGCGCGCTTCTCGCCGGTGATGGCCGCGGTCCGGCGCTTCGCCGATGCCGGTGGACCGGTGCTCGGCACCTGCAACGGTTTCCAGGTGTTGTGCGAGGCGGGTCTGCTTCCGGGCGCATTGCTGCGCAACCGCGATCTCGACTTCCTGTGCGAATGGCTGTATGTGCGCGTCGAGCACGCCGTGGCGCCGTTCCTGTCGCGCGTCCGGGCCGGCGACGTGTTGCGGCTCCCGATCAAACACGGGGAAGGGCGCTATACGATCGATTGCGAGGGGTTCGACCGGCTCGGGGCCGGCGAGCAGATCGTGCTGCGTTCCAACGCCAGGGGTGTCATCAACTGAAAGGCGTTGAACATGTCGGCGTAGTCGGCGGGAGCAACCCGGTAGTGCACCTGGAATGAGGTATTGGCGCCCTCCAGGGTGATATCCGCCATGTCGAGCTTGAGGGGATCCTGGCCGTTTATATCGATCCGGAAACGGTCGCCACGCCGCTTGATCAACTGCTGCACCAGGGCGTGATAGCGCCTGCGATCGGTGATGCAATGGGGGCCGAAATCCGTCTGGCGCAGGGT
>CAYOHN010000103.1:0-10272 GCA_964403735.1 uncultured Spirochaetales bacterium
TCATCTGGCGATCGAAGACCCGGACGCCGGCATCGACTTTGCGCGGCACTTCGACGACGCGCTGCCCCTGCTGTCGATCTTCGTCGCCGACACCGGCCTGCGTTTCGACTCGCAGCGCCTGCACCGGCGGCGACCGATCGCGACGCCGGACCGCAACTTCCTGCATCTCGAGGCGTTTCAGGTGGAGCCCGGCGAGATCGTCGGGCTCTCCTTGGCGCAGCAGCGGGCGGCGGCCACCCCTCCCCGCGCACTGCTGTATCTGCTGGTGGCGCTGGCTGTGGGCGCCGCGGTTGCGTTCCTGGGGATGCCGCTCGGCCGCACCGGCGCGCCAGAACGAATCGATGAGCCGGCCGACGACGTGGCGCGCCAGGATCGCGACGCGGTGTATGGCGCGCTTCGCGATCTCGAGCACGATTACGAAACCGGCAAGGTCTCGGATGCCGACTACGCGTCGATGCGCCAAGAGCTGAGAGCGCGGGCGGCGGCTCTGATCCGCGGGGAGCGAAGCAAGAACGCGAGCGCAGCCGAGGCGCGAACGCCGGATCCTGTGTGCCCCGCCTGCCAGGCCCCCGCTCGCGCAGAAGATCGCTTCTGTGCCCAGTGCGGCACCCGGATCGAAGCGGCCCCTCCACGAGAGGTCTCTGCTTGAGCATGGGCGCGAGCGCGCCTCCTCCCGCCATCGCGGCCCAGGGGCTCGCCAAACGCTTCGGTCCCGTCGTAGCCCTGGCGGGCGTCGATTTCGCCGTGCCCGCCGGGCGCGTGCTCGCCGTCCTCGGCCCGAATGGCGCGGGGAAGAGTACCCTCCTGCGCATCCTCGCGGGACTCACGAGACCTAGCGCAGGACAGGTATCGATGGCGGCCGGCGCCGCCGATCGCCGGTACGGGCGGGGACACGTTGGCTACGTCGGTCACGCGACGTTCCTGTACCCGAACCTGAGTGCTCGCGAGAATCTCGTCTTCGCGGGACGGCTGTACGGCGTCGCGGATCCGCACGCGCGGGCGGCCGCGCTGCTCGCCGAACAGGGGCTCGAAGTAGTCGCGGAGCGCACGGCGGGCTCGTTCTCGCGCGGCCAGGCTCAGCGCCTCGCGATCGCTCGCGGCCTCGTCCACGACCCGCCGGTGGTGTTGCTCGACGAACCCTTCACCGGCCTCGATCCGACGTCGGCGGACCGACTGGCCGCGCACCTCCGCAGTCTTGCCGAGAGCGGGCGCGCCGTCGTACTGGTGACGCACGACCTCGCGCAGGCGGCTGCGCTCGGCGATCGCGCGCTGCTGCTAGTGCGCGGCCGGATCGCCTTCGATTCCGGTTCGGCGCGCGCCGATGCCGCCGCGCTCGCCTCCGCCTGGCGCGAGGCCACCGCAGCATGAACGTCGCCCTCGCGATCCTGTGGAAGGATCTCGTCACCGAGTGGCGCAGCCGCGACCGCGTGGTGGCGATGGCGGTGTTCTCGTTCCTCGTCGTCGTGGTGCTGCACTTCGCATTGCCAGCACGGGATGCAGAAGAAGCGCGGCGGCTGGCGCCTGGCCTGTTGTGGGTTGCCTACATCTTTGCCGCGCTACTAGGGCTCAACCGCGCCTTCGCACTCGAACTCGAGAACGAGGCGCTCGCCGGACTCGCCCTCGCTCCGGCGGACCGCGGCTGGGTGTTCCTCGGCAAGGCGGCGGCCAACTTCGTGATCCTCGGTGCCGTCCAGGCGATCACTGCCGCGGTCTTCGCAGTGGCCTTCGACGTCGATCTCGCGTCGATCGCACCGTCCCTCGTCGTCGTCGTGGCTCTGGGGTCGCTCGGCATCTGCGCCGTCGGGACGCTGCTCGGCGCCGTCGCCGTGCGCACCCGCTATCGCGAGGTCATGCTCCCGCTGCTATTGCTGCCGCTGCTGGTCCCGGTCCTGCTGGCCTCCGTCGACGCGACGGCGGGACTCCTCGAGACCGGCACGCTACGTTGGCGCGCGATTCAGCTCCTGCTCGTGTCCGACGCCGTCTTCGTCATCGTCTCGTTTACGAGCTTCGAGTACGTACTGGACGAGTGAGGGGCTGCGAGAGTCCGGCGCCCAGCACTGCGTCAGCAGGGCCCGTGCCCGGGAGGATCTGCGAGTCCCATGACGACACCCGCTGCTGGCAGCTCCGGGATCGAACGCCTCGCAAGCCGAGGGCGTGCAGCGACCGGCTGGTTGCTCCTCGCGATCGCAGTCGTGTGGCTCGCCGCGGTTGCGCGGGCACCCGAGGACTCGGTTCAGGGCATCATCCAGAAGATCCTGTACGTGCACCCTCCGCTCGCGTTCGCAGCCTACCTCGGCTTCTTCGTCACCGCGCTGGGCGGCGCCGTCTTCCTGTGGCGCAGCGACGAGGCCTGGGACCGGCTGGCCCGCTCGTCCGCAGAGGTCGGCGTGCTGTTCTGCACGCTCGTCATCGTGACGGGGCCGATCTGGGCGCGCGGCGCCTGGGGCCGCTGGTGGTCCTGGGATCCGCGGCTGACCGTCACTCTGCTGCTCTGGTTCGTCTATCTGGCGTACCTGCTGCTGCGGGGATTCACGGAGGGCAGCGAGCGCGCCGCTCGCTTTGCAGCGGTCTACGGAATCGTCGGGATCGCCGTGATTCCGCTCAATTACTTCGCGATCGAGCTGGCCGGCGGCCGCGCCATCCACCCCGAGAACCTCGCGCGGGGCAGTCTCGGCGCCGGGATGGGTCTGCCGTTTCTGCTCGGGACCGTGGTCACACTGCTCGCGTTCGTTCACCTGCTGGTCCGCCGGGTCGAGGTGGAAGGACTCCGGAGCCGGCTGGCCGAGCGGAACGCCGCGGAGCGCGCCCGAGGCGAGGAGGCGAGTTCTTGGGATACGTGATCGCCGCCTATGCCGTCGCGATCGGTGCCGTCGCGATCTATCTGCTCCACTTGGCCCGAGAGCGGCGCAGCCTGTCTCAGGAGCTGAACCGGGAGTAGCCGCGTCCCGCGCGGCCAGGGGCTGCGCGCCCGTCGGTTCCGTGAAATTCCGGTTGACTTCCGCGGCGCCGGACAGTACAACCAGGAGGCTCGCAAGCTACGGCACCCGCTGCGGTTTTCGACTCCGAAACCGGGTTCCAGAATCCAGTTCGCAATCAGACCAGTTCGCAATCAGACCCGGTTTGCAAACGGCTCCGGAGCCCGCGAGACAGCGAGTCGATTCTATTGTCCGGCTTGGTTTGGTCCGCTTGGTCCGGTTCGTTTCTGCCGGAACGGGCTCGGATTGGTCCGCTGTTCGTGATTCGCTGTTCGTGCATTGGCACTCCGCGCCTCGTCGCTTGCCTGCCGGCCCGCTTCGCAGCCCGGAGTCGAGTCCCAGACCGAGGATCCGCTTGCCCCCCCGCCCCGTTCTGGACAGTCGGTTCTGTCTCGACCTCTCGTGGCCCTGCTACGAAGGGTTTTGCACGCCCGTGACCCGAACGGGAAACGGAGTTCCCAGTTGCGGATTCCGCGCGGCGCCCCTGTCTGCCTTCCGTAGCTGGCAGCACAGCGGCAGGATCGCGCCCCAATGACCACTCCGATGGGGGGAAGGCGAAGCGTCCGCTCGCTTGGCACGCAGGCTGCTAGTTCAAGGAGCGTTCGGCACCGAGAATCGGGCGAACGCCACGCCACAACCCGCATGAACCCCCACCGGACGGCCCCCCAAGCCGGAGCAGGTGCGGCGGTCCGAGGATGAAACAGGAAACATGGCCACGATGAAGCGCGGCGTCGGCTACTGCGAGAACACGGACTGCGAGGACTACGCCAAGGGCGTATTCCTGCTGAACCACGGCGACACCTTCTACTGCCCGCGCTGTCGGCAGCTCGGCAAGGTCGAGAAGGAACGGGGCTTCTACACCGGCAACTCGGACGTCTTCAAGGAGGTCCGCGTCGAGTACAACTACGACCCGATCAATGCGGTCTACCGCGAGATCGGGATCGTCCGCGACGAGAGCTTGTGGGGGCGCAACAACGTCTACACGTTGCAGAGTCCGCTGATCAAGACCGAAAAGCGCGCACTCAAGGTCGCCGAGGCGATCCTTGCCAACTTGAACCGCTACCGCGGCCTGCTCAACGGGGACGAGATTCCCCGCACCACCGAGATCCTGTTGTCCTTCGATGAGCCCTACGACGAGTTCCAGCGCAAGCTCTCCCAGCTCAGCAGGGAGTGGGAGGCCAGTGGCCTCCGCGAGGGCCGGCGCTAGCGCGCACTCCGCTGTCTCCTGACGTCTCGATTCCCGATTCCCGCTTCGAGTCGTCTCGCACGGGCCCGGTCGGTGGACCGGGCCCGTTGCGTTGGCGGAGCTCATGGTTCGCGCCAGCGCGTCGAGAGATCGATGCGGATGCCGGCAGCGATGGCGGCGAGGCCCTGGTGCTCGCGCCGCGCGACGGGTTCCGCGAGTTCGCGGAGCGCGTCGTCGAGCGGAGTGCGAAACCACGGAAAGACGCCCTCGGGAAGTCGCTGGACATCGAACCAAGCGGCGCGAGGCATCTCGCGACACGGGCGCAGCCTACCGCCGACGGCGCGGCACGCGTACACGAGCGCCGTGTGCGACCGGAATCCGGTCCGTACGTAGTCGCCGACCCATCGCTCGATCGCGATCTCGAGTCCGGTCTCTTCGGCGACCTCGCGCAGCAGCGCGGCCTCGTCGGATTCGCCGGCCCGCACGGCGCCGCCCGGCAGTTCCCAGCCCCGCAGCTCGCGGCGCTCGCAGAGCAGTACGCCCGACTCGCCGAGGACCACGGCCTGCACCACCCGGTCGCGCCGGGCGCCGCCGGCAACGCGCGGTGCAAACGCCTCCCACGCGACGTGTCCCCACGCCGGAAACGCGCTGGCCAGCGCCCGCAACCGCCCGGCCACCAGGAGACGCGCCTAGTCGACGATCTTGGAGAGCGGGTACTCGACGATCCCGGTGGCACCGCTTTCCTTGATCTTGGGCAGCAGCTCGCGCACCAACTGCTCCTCGATCACGGTGTTGATCGCTACCCAGCGCTCATCGGCCAGGGTCGAGATGGTCGGCGTCGCGAGCGCGGGGAGCTGCTGCAGCACCTTCTCGAGCCGGTCGCGGGGCACGTTCATCATCAGTCCGACGCGATCGATCGCCGCGATGGCGCCGCGCAGCAGCAGCAGCAGTCGATCCATCTTGTCGCGCTTCCACGGATCCTGCGCGGCGGCCTGATGGGCGATGAAGCGCGGCGTGCTCTCGAGCACCACGTCCAGGATGCGCAGGTGGTTGGCGCTCAGACTCGAACCCGTCTCGGAGACATCGACGATGGCATCGGCGAGCACGGGCGGCTTCACCTCGGTGGCGCCCCACGAGAATTCGACTTCCGCGCGTACGGAGTGCTTCTTCAAGTACGCCTTCGTGAGCCCTACGGCCTCCGTCGCGATGCGCTTCCCCTCGAGATCCTTCACGCTCTTGAAGCGCGCATCTTCCTTGACGGCCAGCACCCAGCGAACCGGGCGGTAGTTCGGCCACGGCGCGCGCAGGTCTGCCAGCTCCTTGACCTTCGCCTTGTTCTCGAGCACCCAGTCGAGGCCCGTGATGCCCGCGTCCATCACACCCTGCTCGACGTAGCGAGCCATCTCCTGAGCACGGATCAGGATGCACTCGATCTCGGGATCGTCGATCGTCGGGTAGTACGAGCGCGAAGGGACGCCGATCTGGTAGCCGGCGTGCGCGAAGAGCTTCACCGTCGTCTCTTGCAGGCTTCCCTTGGGAACACCGATCCGCAGCACTCGCTTCGCGGGGCTCTTCACTTGCCGTACACCTCGTCGGGATCGAAGACCTGCTCGCCTTCGTCCTTCCATTCGTCGCCATCCCAGCGGCGGAAGAAACAGCTTCGCCGCCCGGTATGACACGCCGCGCGTCCGATCTGCTCCACCTCGAGCAGCACGGCGTCGCCGTCGCAATCGATCCGGATGTTCTTCAGCACCTGCACGTTTCCGCTCTGCTCGCCCTTGTGCCACAGACCGCGGCGGCGGCTCCAATAGACCACCTGGCCGCGGGCGAGCGTCTCGCGCAGGGATTCCTCGTTCAGGTGGGCGACCATCAGGATCTCACCGGTGGCGGTATCCTGGGCGATCGCCGCCACGAGGCCGTTGCCCTTCTCGAAGTCGAGGGCGTCGAGGACGGCGGCAATCCGGTCGGGGTCGGAGTCGGGCAGGGACATGGCGGCCGCGGAACCTACCCGGCTCGCAGGGCTCCCGCCAGACGCTCGGCCAACCCGGCCAGCTCGTCGAAACGCGCGCCGCGCACGTAGGTCGGTTCCCGAGCCCCGTCGCTGCGCACGCGCTCGAGGATTCCGCGCCGAGCCAGCAGATCGTAGGCGGCGGTGAACGTGGCGGGATTCGCGGCTTCGCGGACGGTCACCTCGCCGAGCAGCTCGCTGCGCGTGAAGGCCTCGCCGGCGCGCCGCGCCAGCAGCCGCGGCGTGCCGAGCTGTGGATCGCCCAGCGCGGATTCGAACGCCGCCGCGTAGGCCTCGAGCAGGCCCCGGGTCTGCATCGCCAATCGGCGCAGATACGGGCGACCCTTTTCGGTGGCGCGGAGCATCCCGTCGTAGCTCTCGACCACGCCGAGACGATCGAAGTAGTCGAGGAAGGCCTCGCTGTGAGCGGCGAGCAGGAGAGCCCGTGGCGTAAACAGCTCCTCGTGGAAAAGCTCCAGCCAGAAGCGCAGATCGGCGCGCAGCTCCTCCGCCGTCCCGCCTTGGAGGAGCCGCCTCGCCAAGAAGCTCGGGGCGGCGAGGAAGTGCAGAATGCAATTCCGATAGAGATCGAATACCCGTCGCGCGCGGTCCTCGCAGCAAAGGATCTCGCCTCGCGGATCGGGCACTGCCGTCACCAGATCGCTGCGCAGCAGGAACGCGATGGCATCGTCGAAGTCGCCGAAATCGCGACCCAGCGCCGGCGTGACGCGAGCGTCCTGGAGGCGCAGCAGGTCGACGATCTCCTGCATCCGGGCGACGAGTTCATGGCGCCGGAGGCCGCGGCGGGTTTCGCCCAGGAATGCAGCAGCAGCCACGGCCGTCGCATTGGCCACCGTGGCCGAGTTGATGCGCTCGACGATGCGATTGCCGAGATCGACGACGAAGTGCCGCTTCTCCGCCTCGTCCGCCGGCGTGGCGTTCTCGGAGAATCGAGCGCGGCGATCGCCGAGCGACTCCGCCAGCGAAATCGGCTCGCCGAAGCTCAGGTGCGCGCTTCCCCAGCGACGGCGCAGCACCTTTCGCGCGCGCACCAGGCCGAGCATGCTCTCATCGGTTTTTCCGCTGCCCTCGAGCTCCGAGACCATCGCGCCCTCCTCGATCAACCGCTCGTAGGTGATCGAGATCGGGACGAAGAAGAGGTCCCGGCGCCCCGAGGCGAGAAAGCCCTCCACGTGCCAGGACAGCATGCCGAGCTTGGGAGCCAGCGTCCGGCCCGTGCGCGAGCGACCGCCCTCGATGAAGAACTCCTGGGTGAAACCCTCCTTCACCAACCAGATGACGTAGGCGCGAAATACCTCCTTGTACAGCGGATCATCGAAGGATTTGCGCAGGAAGAAGGCGCCAGCGCGGCGGAACAGGAAGCCGAATGGTCCGAAGCCCATGTTGTCACGCGCCGCGATGTGCGGCGGCACCAGATGGTTGGCGTAGAACAACCACGAGAGCAGCAGGAAATCGAAGTAGGAGCGGTGGCTCGGCACCAACACGATCGGGTGGCGCTTGGCATACTCCGCCACCTTTTCGAGGCCACTGGTCTCGATCGACACGAAGAGGCGTCGAAACAGGCTGGTGACGATCACGTTGAGGATCGCGAGGAAGGTCGAGTTCATGTGCGCGGCGATCTCGCGGAAGCAGCGTTCGGCCTCGGCCCGCGCCTGTTCCGGCGTCCGCCTGTGCTCGCGAACGCGCGTGGCCATCGCCTCGCGGACGACTGGATTCGCGAGTACGGCGTCACGAACCTTGTGGAGCGGCGGCAGCGTCGGCCCCTCGACGACCTTCTCCTCGCGCCACAGGAAGACCAGAATCGAGCGTCGCACCTTGCGCGCAGCCGAGTGCAGACCTTCGGAGCGCCGCTTCTGGACGAAGGACGTGAGGTCGATCGGCTCCCCCACCTTGACGGCGAGGTTGTGGTAGTTGACGAGGAACGAGGCCACCTTCGCGAAGTCGCTGGGCCGGGTCGGCGCGCCATAGGCCAGGTTCAGGAAGCGCCGCTCGCTGCGCGGCCCCTTGCGCCAGAACAGCGCGATCGGAACCACGGAAACCGGCGATCCAGCCTCCCAGACCGCGCCGACGGTCTCGGCGAGCAGGTCGAGATCCGCCTGTGCGGCCGCCGCCCGCGCGCGCCTTCCAAGCAGTCGCGAGCCGAGCCGTTCCGTGCGCAGGAACACGAACACCGACGAGCCGGCCGTCACGAGTCGGTGGACCCGCTCGCGGGGCCCGCCCAGGGTCCGGCGCGAGCGCCACGCACGCCAGCGCGCGCGCAGTGATTGCCACAGCGGTTGGTAGTAGTCGAAGTGAATGCCATTGGCGAACGCGGACAGGCGCATGCCGTGGCGCAGGAACAACGCGTTGAACAGGAAGTAGTCGAGCCGACTCGCGTACCGCATCACGTAGAGCACGCTGCCGGCACGTTCGAGTCCGCGCAGCTGCTCGATCGTCGAATCGTCGAGTTGAATGTCCCGGAAGAAGCGGCGCGCGAACCAGCGGAAGAACAGGTTGAAGCGCGGCGCCATGGCCGACAGCGGATCGCGAAGGTCGGCGTCTTCGGACATGATGGGGACGGTAGCAGAGCCCGTCGGGCGGCCGATTCCGGCGATCGCCCGGCCGAGGGGGGGCGACTCCGCGGGGGGCCTACGCGAGGATCTCCCCGATCTGGCCGGCGATCTCGTCCGGAGTCCACAGGTCGTCCTGCTTCGTGACCCCAGCGGTTCGCACCATCCGCATTTCGGAGATCTGGCCCCCGCCCACGAAGAAGATCTTCTTCGTGACGTCCTTGGCGAGATCGCTGGCGAGATAGACGATCAGCGGCGCGATGTGCTTCGGCGACATCCGCTCCTGGAACGCCTCGTTCTTCGCGAGCGGCAGGTCTTCCGTCATCCGCGTCAGGGCCACCGGTGCGATGGCGTTCACGCGCACACCGTACTTCTGGCCCTCGATCGCCAGGCAGCGCGTGAAGCCGGCGATGCCGGCCTTGGCGGCGCCGTAGTTGGTCTGGCCGAAGTTGCCCTCGAGACCCGAGGTCGACGAGGTGTTGATGATCGAGCCCCCGCGACCCGACTCCCGCATGTGCAGGAAGACCGGGCGCGTCACGCAGTAGGTGCCCTTCAGGTGGACGGCCACGACGGAGTCCCATTCCGGCTCCTCCATCTTGGCGAAGGTCTTGTCGCGCAGGATGCCAGCGTTGTTGACGAGGATGTCGGCCTGACCGAAGGCGTCGACGGCGCTCTTCAGGATGCCTTGGCCCCCGGCGACGGTGGCGACGTTGTCGTAGTTCGCGACGGCGGTGCCGCCCGCCGCGCGGATCTCCTCGACGACGGAGTCCGCCATGTTCTGGCCGGTCCCCGTGCCGTCGCGGCTGCCGCCGAGATCGTTGACGACGACCGCGGCGCCGGCGCCCGACAGAGCGAGCGCATGCTCACGGCCGATGCCGCCGCCCGCACCCGTGACGATCGCGACCTTCTCGTCCAGCAAACCCATCGCCGTCTCCTCCTTCGAGATTCGAACCGGGTGGAATCTAGCGGAGCGACGGGGTCAGCTGAAGAGCAGCGTCCGCAGCATGGCATGACGGCGGAACCCGAGCCGGGCGTAGAGGGCGATCGCGGCGGCATTGCCCTCGACGACGGACAGCTGCACGTGCCCAGCGCCCGCGGCGAACGCGCGCTCGCACAGCGCGGAGACGCCCGCCGCCGCCAGCCCCTTGCGGCGCTGCTCCGGCCAGCTGTAGACGCCTTGCAGCAGCCAGCCCTCGGAGAGTTGCACGTCCGCGTAGCCGACCGACTCGACCCGCCCCGCCCGCTCGACCACCAGCGCGCGCTCGCGGCGCGACGCGACCCAGCGGCGGAAGCCGCGCGGGTCGCCGACGAACGGATCCGGCCGGCTTTCCTCGCGAAGACTGGCGCGGGCCGCCTCGACCAGCCGGTCCAGGTCTGCGAGTGCCGCCGTCCGCACGCGGACGGCGGCCGGCGCCGCGGCCGGTCGAAAGTTTTCGGGGTCGAGCACCAGGGAAAGCTCGAGACGATCGACGAGCGCGCGGCGACGGCGCCGCGCCAGCTCGGTCCACAGCGGCGCGACGCCCGGTGCCGGGG
>CAYOHN010000103.1:10282-11075 GCA_964403735.1 uncultured Spirochaetales bacterium
GGGGAGCGGATCAGGCCCATCGAGAGCGTCGACAGCGGTGTCACGAGCGCCGTGAGCACATCGGCGGAGAGCGCTGTCTCGAGTACGATCGTCGGTCGCGCCGACGCGAGCCCGACGAGCGTCTCGCCGCGCCAGGCAGCGAGCACCTCCGCCTCGGCATGGCCGGGCACGGCGGGGTCGAGTTGACGAACGAGATCGATCAGGAAGAGGTCATCGCGCGTCCGCGAACGGAGCCGTGCCAGAGCGAAAGTCCGCTCATCGGGGCGCAATGCGCGGACGACCAGTCCGACGTCGGGGGTGGTCGAGGTGGACTTGGAGGCGGTGGCCACTCGGAGAGTCTAGTCCGGGACTTCGTCGCCGTGGCGAGGCCCACCGGAAGCCGCGCGCGCGTCGTTCAGGCGAGCATCGCGAGGACCGCGCCCTCTTCGACGCTGTCCCCTTCGGCGACCCGGATCTCGGCGATGGTTCCGGCGCACGGCGCCTCGACGGGGATCTCCATCTTCATCGACTCGAGGATGATGAGCGTCTCCCCCTCGTCGACGGCGTCGCCGACCGATTTCTCGATCTTCCAGACGTTCCCGGTAATCTGCGCCTCGATCTGCGTCGGCATCCGTTCTCCCCTTCGCGCCGGCGGCGGCGGCCCGCGGCGGTGCCCGGTGGTCGGGCTCTAGCACGACGGCGTGTGGGCCGGCAACGGCCGGGGGCCTTCCGTTATCCTGACGAGCTGTCCGATCCTTCCGCGGAGATTCCATGCTCGAGACCCTGACCCGAGGCTTCACGGCCGCTCGCGAGC
>CAYOHN010000104.1:0-11075 GCA_964403735.1 uncultured Spirochaetales bacterium
CGCGCAGCTCCTGGAGGTTGCGCTCCCCGACGCCGATGGGCAGGCCTTGTTCGGCGTGCTCGCGCCGTGACGGAGAACCCCACCGTGCCGAAGCACACACCCGAGGCGACCCGTCCCGAGGCCGAGGCGATCCGCCTCGAACCGGGCTGGGCCCTGATCCTCGGTGCATCGAGCGGCTTTGGCGCGTCGGCGGCGCGCGCGTTCGCGCACGCGGGTCTCGACGTCGCCGGCGTGCATCTCGATCGGCGCGCGACGCTGCCCCTCGCCGAGAACGTCGCCAAGGACGTCGAGGCAGCCGGACGCCGCGCGCGCTTCTTCAACGCCAACGCCGCCGACGCCGACAAGCGCGCGGCCGTCGTCGCCGCGCTCGCCGACGAGAGCCGAGGTGGGCCCGGCGTGCGCGTGCTGCTGCACTCGCTGGCGTTCGGCACGCTGCGGCCGTTCGTGGCGGCGGACGCCGCGGACGTCGTCAGCGCGAGCCAGCTGGCGATGACGCTCGAGGTGATGGCGACGAGCCTCGTCGAGTGGGTGCAGGCGCTCGTCGCGGCCGGGCGGCTCGAGCGCGGGGCGCGCATCTTCGCGATGACCAGCGAGGGCAGCAGCCGCGCGATGCCTTCGTACGGACCGGTCAGTGTGGCGAAGGCCGCGCTCGAGGCGGCGATTCGCCAGCTCGCGCTCGAGCTGGCCCCGTTCGACGTCACCGCCAACGCGATCCAGGCCGGTGTCACGGACACGCCCGCGGTGCGCAAGATCCCCGGCCACGAGCGCATGCTCGAGCAGTCGCGCGCGCGCAATCCGCGCGGCCGGCTCACGCAGCCGGAGGACGTCGCAGGTGCGCTGGTGGCGCTGTCGGCGCCGGGTTGTGCTTGGATCACCGGCAACGTGATCCGCGTGGACGGCGGGGAGGCCATCGCAGGATGAGCAACGGCACCGTGACCATCGATTTGAGTCCGCGCGAGCGGCGGCTCTACGACCGCCTGCGCGCCGCCGTCGTGACGCCGCGCGCGGCAGGGGCCCCCTCGGGCCTCCGCGATGGCCTGCTGCTGCTGCCGGACCTGACGGCGCTGCTGTTCCGGCTGCTGCGCGATCCGCGCGTGCCGCCGGGCGCCAAGGCGATCGCGCTGCTCGGCATCGGCTACGTGCTCTCGCCGATCGACCTGCTGCCCGAAGCGCTGCTCGGTCCAATCGGCCTCGTCGACGATCTCTTCATCGTCGGGGCCACACTGTCGCGGCTGCTCAACTACGTGCACCCGGACGTCGTGCGCTCGCACTGGTCCGGGCAGGGCGATGCGCTCGACGCGATCCAGCGCGCCACCAACTGGGCCGAACAGCGCGTACGCGGCGTGCTGCGGCGCCTCGTGCCGAAGGCACTGCGGCCGCGGAGCTGAGCGCAAGCGCGCTCGCGGGCACGCGGGAGCTCAGCTCGGTGCCGCGACCCCCGCGCGCAACACCGCGCGGCGCGCCGGCGGAATGCCGCGCGGCCGGCCGTCGAGATCCACCATCGCGTGCTCGCTCGCGCCGCTGGCGACGAGTTCGTCCCCGCGGTGGATCGCGTACGCCATCCGCAGCGACGCGCGCCGCACCCATTCCATCCACGTCGTGATGGACAGGACATCGTCGAAGCGCGCGCTGCGCCGGTACTGCACCTCGATGTGGGTCGTCGCGAAGTGGAGGCCTTCGGCGGTGTACTCGCGGTACGGACGGTCGTGTTCGTCCATCCAGACCACCCGGGCCAGCTCGAAGTAACGCACGTAGTTGGAGTGGTGGACGATGCCCATGGCGTCCGTCTCGTAGAACGCGACGCGGTGTCGATGCGTGCTGCGCGCCGCGCCGCCGGGCGCCGTCGTCGCCTGGGTCGGAGGAGGGCGACCCACGCGATCAGCCCTTGAAGCTGTCTTTCTGCGCGCGCCGCTCGCCGAGTCCGGCCGCGTCGGCCGCGCGCAGGAACGGGTTCGTCGCGCGCTCCTCGGCCAGCGTCGACGGAACGGTCATCTCGTCCGGCGTGGCGTCGTGCCAGTCCGCGGCTCGCCGGGCGCGGATCGCCCGGACCTGCGCCAACTTGTCGCGGACCGCCGCGTTGTCCGGTTCGACGTACGCGGCGAAGACCAGATTCGACTCGGTGTACTCGTGTCCGCAGAACACGCGCGTGTCGTCCGGCAGCGTCGCGAGCTTCTGGAAGGCCTGGAACATCATCTCCGGGGTCCCCTCGAAGAGCCGCCCGCAGCCGCCCGCGAACATCGTGTCGCCGCAGAAGACGGCGCGATCGTCCTCGAACGCGTAGGCGATGTGTCCGCGCGTGTGCGCGGGGATGAACAGGACGTTCGCGACGTGGTGCCCGACGGCGACCGTGTCGCCTTCTTCGAGCCCGGTCGTGAAGCCGGCCAACCGTTCGCGGTCCGACGCGTGCCCGTACACCGGCGCGCCGTAGTGCTTTGCCAGATCCGGGTTCGCCATCGCGTGGTCCGGGTGGTGATGGGTCGAGAGGATCTTCGTGACGCGAGCGCCGGTACGCTCGACACAGCGATGTACCGGATCGGCTTCGGGCGCGTCGACGACGGCGGCCTCGCCGGTCTCCTCGCACAGCAACAGGTACGTGTAGTTGTCCGAGAGCGTCGGGATGCGTTCGATGCGCAGCGCCATGGACGTAGCCTAGCGAAGACCTCTCTCCGTGACAGCGACCGGCACTCGCTCCACGTCGAGATCCTCACAGACGTATTTGCGGAGCTGCGCACGCACTTCGGCGAGCGCGGCGTCGCCGTCGTCGCCGGCCAGCCGGACGCGCACGCAGAGCCCCTCGACCTCGTAGTCGGCGAGCTCGATGCCGGCGGCGGCGAGCCGCGGGCGCACGACGCTCTCGATCGAGCCCGCCACGCGACCGCGCGTTTCCTCGCGGCAGATCAGCCGGTTCTCGAGCGCGAGCGCGGGATCGATCGGCTCGCCGGCAATCTCGGCGAGCACCTCTTCGAGTTCCGGGTGGCAGATCCCGCAGCCGCCTCCGGCGCGGACGGATTTGGTGATGTCGGCGACGCAGTTGAGTCCCTCGGCGCGCACGGCCGCGTACACGCGGGGGCTCGCGACGCCGAGGCACCGGCAGAGCAGACGCGGCCGCGCTTCGCCGTTCGCCATCCGGGCTGGATCGGCCGAGTCGTGCCGGTCCTGAAGCGTTGGTCCGCGCGGAGGCGCCGGTCCGCGCGGAGGCGCCGCGCAGAGCGGAAGCGCCGCTCAGAGCAGGCGGAGCTGCGGATCGCTCGCGACGGCGGGATCGACGCGAGGCCTGGGCGCGGCCGCCACCGCGCGCTTCGTCGCCACTGCCGGGCAAACGTCGTTGTGCTCGCACCAACTGCACAGCGTGCTCGGCTTCGGCGCGAAGTCCCGCTCGCTCTCGATCCGGTCGATCAGCGCGACGGTCTCGCCGCACAGCGCGTCGAGCTGCTCGCGGGTTCGCGTCGAGACCCGGACCTGGTCGCGTTGCAGGTAGTGCCAGACCAGCCGGACCGGCGCGTCGCGGCCGTGCTTCGTCTCGTAGCCGAGCTGGTAGAGCGCGAGCTGGCGGTCGCGATCGAGCTTCTCCTGTGACGGCACCCACCGCCCGGTCTTGTAGTCGTGGATTTCCACGGCGCCGTCCGGCGCGCGCACGATCCGGTCGACGAAGCCCTGGATCCGGTAGCGGCCGGCCGCGTCGAGCGGGAAGGCGACGTGCGCCTCGATGCCGAGGGTCTCGCCGGAATCGAACGGATAGTGCCGGCGATAGTAGTTCGACAGGCAGCGCTCGCCGAGCTCGCGATAGCTGTCGGCGGAGTTCTCCGTGCGCACGGTCCGCACGCGCTCGGGGTCGAAGTGCTGCTCCCACTCGGCCCGGAAGCGCTCCTTCACCTTCCCGAGCGGCGGGATCTGGCCGCCGTCGACGAAGCGGTGCAAGCGCTCGAGCACCTCGTGCACGCGCTTGCCGACGAAAGCCTCGATCGACTCGCTGTCGACCGGACGCTTCTCGATGTAGCGGTAGTGGAACTGGCGCGGGCAGTTCTCGAAGCTCGACAAGCGCGAGTGGCTGTAGACGGTCGCCAACGGGTTCCTCGCTGTCTGGCGGATCCGGGCGCGAGGCGCCCTGCAGGTTCTCGGCTGCAAGTCCGAGGCTGCACGTCCGGGGCCGTGATATCAGGGGGGCGACATCGACGCGCGGCACGATAGCGCAGGCGCGGGGCGGGCCGTGCGCAGCGCGAGCGCGCCCGAGGCCGCGCGGCCGGCGCGGGCCCCGCGCGCTACCCTTCCGCCGCCTCCGATCCGCGCGCCCACGCAGGAGCCCGCGCATGAGCACGAAAGTCCCGTCTTCCTCGGGTTCCCCCGGCCCGGCAGGAGCCCGCGATCGCGCCGATGAAGCGCGCACGCGAGAGGCCGTCGATGCCGCCATCGCCGCGCTGTCCGCCGAGAGCGGCGATGCGCTGTCGAAGGCCGCGGCAGAGGGGTTCCCCGAGCGCGAGGACGTCGTTGCATGGGGCGACCGGATGCTGCGCCTCGTCCTCCACCGGCGCGAACGGGCGCGGCTCGAGGCCGAGCTGCCCGATCTGGTCCAATGGCTGCGGCGCATCCTGCACACGCTGGCGCTGCCGGCCGGTGTCGACCTCGAAACGACGCTGGCCGGCTTCGTCCGGCGGCTTCCCGCCGTGCGGTCCCTGCTCGCCGAGGACGTCGAGGCGGCGTTCGACGGCGATCCGGCCGCCAAGGGGTATGCGGAGATCCTCGCGGCGTACCCGTCGATCTGGGCGATCGCGACGTACCGCGTCGCGCACGAGCTGCACGTGCTCGGCGTGCCGCTGGTGCCGCGCATCCTCGGCGAACATGCGCATGCGCGGACCGGCATCGACATCCATCCGGGGGCGAAGATCGGCCGGCGCTTCTTCATCGATCACGGCACCGGCGTCGTCATCGGGGAGACGACGGAGATCGGGGACCGCGTCGTCCTCTATCAGGGCGTGACGCTCGGCGCGCTGGCGCCTCGTGCCGGCCAGCGACTGCGCGGCGTGAAGCGACACCCGACGATCGAGGACGACGTGACGCTGTACGCCGGTGCGACGATCCTCGGCGGCGAGACGGTGATCGGACGCGGCAGCGTGATCGGCGGCAACAGCTGGCTCACGCACTCCGTCCCGGCTTGCTCCAAGGTCCAGATCGAGCCGCGCCTCCAGCTCCAACAGGACAGCGACTGCCAGGAGCAGTCCGATCAGATGCACTGGGACATCTGACGCCTGCTGGCGACGCCGGGGCAGGCGAACCCTTGCTCGCCCGGAACTCTGGGGCAGGCTGTGCGATGGAATGCGACGCCGGACGGCTCGCCGAGGCTCGCTGAAGGAGGGATCGTGGCAATCGCACGCGCGCTGCTGATGGCCGGCCTGCTCGGAGCGGCGCTCGCGGTCGTTCCGAACGCAGGGGCCGACGAGACCCCGTATTCGATCGAGCTGTGGAACGGACTGATGAGTCCGTACTGCCCGGGTCGGAGCCTGATGGACTGCCCGAGCGAGCAGGCGACGGAGCTGCGCGATTGGATCGCCGAGCAGGAGCAGGCCGGGCGCAGCAAGCAGGAGGTGGAGGACGAGCTGTACGTGCAGTTCGGCGACGTGATCCTCCAGGCGCCGAAGGCGCAGGGCTTCGGCATCGCCGCCTACGTGTTCCCGCTCGTCGCGCTGTGTGTCGGCGGCGGGATCGTGTGGGTCTTCCTGCGCCGGCAGGTCGCCGCCGGCGCGACGACGGGCGAGCCGGCGCCGCGCAAAGGCCCTGCCGTCCTCGATCCGGAGATCGAGCGCCGGATCGACGATGAGATGCACGCGTGAAGCTCTACACGCGCCGCGGCGACGCCGGCGAGACGGATCTGATCGGCGCGGGCCGCGTGCCGAAGGACCATCCCCGCGTCGATGCGTACGGCGCCGTCGACGAACTCAACGCCGCCCTCGGCGTTGCCGGGGCGGCCAGCGCGCAGGACGATCTGCGCACGCTCGTCGCGGGGCTCCAGCGCGAGCTGTTCTCGCTCGGTGCGTATCTAGCGACACCGGAAGAGCGTCACCGGGAGCCCGCCGGCATCCGCGCGCCCAGCGAAGTGGAAGTGTCGGCTCTCGAAGCCCGGATCGACACGTTCGAAGGCGAGCTGACGCCGCTGGTGAGATTCGTGCTGCCGGGCGGGACGCCAGGCGCCGCGGCGTTCCACGTGGCGCGCACCGTGTGCCGGCGCGTCGAACGCTGCGCCGTCGCTCTCGATCGGCTCGAGCCCCTGGGCCCGACGACGATCCGCTACCTGAACCGCCTGTCGGACCTGCTCTTCGTGCTGGCCCGCGTAGAGAACCACCGCGCCGGCGTCCCCGACGTCGAGTGGGACGGCCGCGCGGGCTGAAGCGGGGACGAGTGGGGACGTTCTTTCCGTATTTCCGTTACGGGCATCCCGCAAGGCTGTAGATTCGTTATCTGCGCTCGGGATGCCCGTAACGGAAATACGGAAAGAACGTCCCCGTTCTCTCGACGCGCTCTCGAGCACTATCCGATGTACGCCGGCGCGCGCTCCAGCTCGCAGCGCAGCCATGTGCCGATTCCGATGCCGACGGCGAACGAGAGCAGCAGGGCGAGCGCCACGGTGCGCAGGATGCGGCGCGGTGCGCTCATGCGAAGGGATCCCGGCGCAGCTCGCGTGCCGCGGAGCGGAAGCGGCGGTCGAGACGCGTGCGCAGCGGGTCCGTTGCGCCGCGGCGCGGGCAGTCGTCGTCGTGCCGGACCATGCCCTCGAAGAACCGCACCAGCCCGACCAGGTCCGAGAGCCGGATCGTCTCGGCGGCGATCCGCGGCGCGCCGCCGCGGTCGCTCATGTTGTGGTAGTTGCCGAGCGGCAGGCACATCGCGGCGCAACGGTAGCCGTAGAGCTGATAGGCGGTGGACTCGCAGGTGCCGCCGTCCATCAGCCGGCGCTGCCATGCGAAGCGGGCGCCGCGCGGGCCCGCCAGCTCGGCGCCGACGCGCGCGATCCAGCGCGTGAGGCCGTCGTCGAAAGTGCTCGTACGGTCGCCTACGCGCAGGATCGGTCCGCCTCCCTGCGGCGCGTGCGGCAATGCCTTGCTGGCCTCGATCGCGACGATGCGCGTCTGGCGCGGCAGCCGCCCGCTGCGCGCGACGGCGAGCGCGCCGACGAAGCCCACCTCTTCGGCGCGCGTGAAACAACCGCGCACGTCGACGCGGCGCTGCGGATCGATGCGGTCGACGGCGTCGAGCAGCGCCAGGATCGCCGTGACGCCGGCGAGATCGTCGGCGGCGCGGGTCAGCAGGACGTCCGGTCGCCGCGCGTCGCGGCGGAACGGCGGCAGGTCCCAGGTGCCGAAGGCACCGGGCGGAACCGGCGTGCGCGACGACAGAACGGCTCGGAGCTCACCGCTGCGCCGGTCGGGTCGGGCCGAGACGACACGGGCGCGCACGCTGCCGACGTCGTCGGGGACGTCGCCATCGACGCCGGGCTCGAAGAACCGAGCCCGCGCTCCCGGGAAATACTCCCGCCGCACGCCGCCGAGAAACGATGCATCGATGCGATACCCGTCGCGAACTCGCGTGCAGCGCTGCGCGCGAAAGCCCGGGTGGTCCATGTGCGCCGCCAGCACCAGCGGCGCGCGCGAGGCCCGCACACCGCGGCGACGCAGCTCGAGATTGCCGCTCGGATCCGTGCGCAGCGCGAGCCCCGGCCGGGCGGCGGCGAAGGCCTCGATCCACGAGATGACAGCACCCTCGCGATACGGCGCGGCCGGCCGCGACAGCGTCCGCTCGGCTAGCGAAAGGACGCGCGCTGGGCGGACCGCCGAACGGGTGCGCTTCGTTCGTGCTGCCGGCGCCGCCCCTGCGCGGCTCATCGAAGCGCCTGCTCGATCTCGCGCCCGAGCGCGAGCACCAGCGCGAAGCCGGAGACGTCCTCGGCCTCGCGCACGCGGGCGAGCAGCGCCGCGCGTCCGCCGACGCGCTCGATGCCGTAGCTGCCGTAGCGCCGCTCGAGCGCGTCGCTCACCAGCGCCTGCCGGCCGCGCGTGCGCCGCCGCTCGCCCTCGCCCGACGTCGCGAGATGCTCCCGATGCGCCCGCAGCGCCGCGAGCAGCGCGTCGATGCCGCGGCCCTCCTGCGCGGAGATCAGCAGCACCGGCGGGGTCCAGTCGCAGCGGTCGCGGCTCGCGAGCGCGAGTCCCGTCTCGAGCTCGCTGGCAGTCCGCTCTGCGGCCGGCCCCTGGTCGGCCTTGTTGACCGCAAACACATCCGGGTGTTCGAGCACGCCGGCCTTCATGAACTGCAAAACGTCGCCGGCGCCCGGCTGCGCGACGAACAGCAGCGTGTCGGCGAGGTCGGCGATCTCCGCTTCGGATTGTCCCACGCCCACGGTCTCGACGAAGACGTGATCGAAGACCGCCGCCAGCACCGTGACGCTCGCCCAGGTGGCGTCGGCGAGTCCGCCGAGGCGCTCGCGGGCCGCCATCGAGCGCAGGAAGACGCCGGCGTCGTGGGCACCCGAGCGCACGCGCGCGCGATCGCCGAGCAGTGCGCCGCCGCTGCGCCGGCTCGACGGATCCACCGCGACGATGCCGACGGTTTCGCCGCCCCGGCGGAGCTCGCGCACCAGCGTATCGAGCAGCGTGGACTTCCCGGAGCCCGGGGCCCCAGTGACACCCACGCACGTCGGCGCGCCGCCACCCGCCGCGGCGCGCGCGCGCGCGCCGGACGCGAGCGAATCGAGCAACACCAACGCGGCCTCGCGCCGGTCGGGCCGCCGGTCGTCGATGAGGTTCAACGCGTCCGGCACGGCGTCGCGGTCGCGGGCGAGCAGCCGCTCGGCCAGCTCGGCCTCGTGCGCGCGCGGCTCAGGCAGGGGCCGCCGCCTCCCCGACGAGCTCCGCGATCTCGCTCAGGATCCGATTGAGGTCCCAGTCCTTCGGCGTGTACACGCGCTGCACGCCAGCCTTGCGCAGCGCCTCGGCATCCTCGTCGGGAATGATGCCGCCGACCACCACCGGCACGGCCAGGCCCGCGCGCCGCAGCCCTTCGAGGACATCCACCACCAGCACGCCGTGCGAGCCGGACAGGATCGAGAGCCCGATCACATGGACACCCTCGTCGCGGGCGGACTGGACGATCTCCTCCGGCGTCAGACGGATGCCGTCGTAGACCACTTCCATCCCGACGTCTCGCGCGCGCACGGCGATCTGCTCGGCGCCGTTGCTGTGCCCATCGAGGCCCGGCTTGCCGACCAGCAGCTTCGGCGGGCGGCCGAGCCGGTCGCCGAGCGCGCGGACCTGGCTGCGCACCGTCTCGAGGGCTTCGTCCGAATCGGCGACGGTCGACACGGAGACTCCCGTCGGCGCGCGGTAGTCGCCGTAGAGTGAGCGGAACACGTCGGCCCACTCGCCGGTGGTGACGCCCGCGTGGGCCGCGCGGATCGACGGCGGCATGACGTTCTGCCCCGCGCTGACGGCGTCGCGCAGCGACTTCAGCGCCGCCTCCACCTCGGCGGCGTTGCGCTGGCGGCGGAACGCCTCGAGCCGCTCGATCTGCTCGCGTTCGGCGGACTCGTCGACGGTCAGGATCGCCTGTGCGCCGTCGACGAGCGGCGAGCGTTCGTGCTCTTCGTAGCAGTTGACGCCGACCACGGAGAGTTCCTGCTTCTCGATCGCCCGCAGCCGTGCCGTGTGCGACTCCACGAGTCGGCGCTTCATGTACGCATTCTCGACTGCGGCGACGGCGCCGCCCATTGCCAGCACGCGGTCCAGCTCCTCGCGGGCGGCCGTCTTCATCCCCTCCACCTTGCGCGCGATCACCGGCGAGCCGTCGAACAGATCCTCGTACTCGAGCAGGTCCGTTTCGTAAGCGAGGATCTGCTGGATGCGCAGCGACCACTGCTGGTCCCACGGGCGCGGCAGACCGAGCGCCTCGTTCCACGCCGGGAGCTGCAGCGCCCGGCAGCGCGCGTTCTTGGACAGCGTGACGCCGAGCGCCTCGAGCACGATCCGGATCACGTTGTTCTCGGGCTGCGCCTCGGTGAGACCGAGACTGTTCACCTGCACGCCATAGCGCAAACGGCGCAGCGAGGCGTCCTCCACGCCGTAGCGCTCGCGGGTGAGTTCGTCCCACAGCTCCGCCATTGCGCGGCACTTGCAGGTTTCTTCGATGAAGCGGATGCCGGCGTTCAGGAAGAACGAGATCCGGCCGACCACGCGGGGCAGGGCGTCGGCCGGCAGATCGCTGCGCGCGCGCACCGCGTCGAGTACGGCGATCGCGTTGGCCATCGCGAAGGCGATCTCCTGCTCCGGCGTCGCGCCGGCTTCCTGCAGGTGGTACGAGCAGATGTTGATCGGGTTCCACTTCGGGATCGCGTCGACGGTGTAGGCGATCATGTCGCTGATCAGCCGCAGCGATGGCTCGGGCGGGAACGCGTAGGTCCCGCGCGACAGGTATTCCTTGATGATGTCGTTCTGGGTCGTGCCGGAGAGCTGCCGCGGGTCGACGCCCTGGCGCTCGGCGGCTGCCACGTACAGCGACAGCAGCCACGCCGCCGTCGCGTTGATCGTCATCGACGTGTTCATGCGGTCGAGGGGAATCTCCTCGAACAGCGTCTGCATGTCGTCGATGTGTCCGATCGGCACGCCGACCTTGCCGACCTCGCCGCGCGCGAGCACGTGGTCCGCGTCGTATCCGGTCTGCGTCGGCAGATCGAACGCGACCGACAGCCCTGTCTGTCCGCGCGCGAGGTTCTTGCGGTACAGCTCGTTGCTGGCGGCGGCGGAGGTGTGGCCGGAGTAGGTTCGGAAGACCCACGGCCGATCGCGTCGGGAGCTGCTCATGAGAAGGCGGCCTCGCGGTCGTAACTACCCGAGTAGCCTACCGAAACCCGCCCCGTGGGGCAAAGCGTCAAGAGAGGGGCCGGGTTGGATTCGTCAACTTTTCCGCCGAAGGCGGAAAAGTTGACGAATCCAACCCGGCCCCTCTCTTGACGCGGCGGTACCCTGCGCCGGCGTGGCACAGGCGCGCTTCGATGAGCTCGGGGGCTCCTCGACCTCGAATTCGAAGCCGATCCA
>CAYOHN010000105.1:0-11062 GCA_964403735.1 uncultured Spirochaetales bacterium
CGAGCGCGGCGTGCAGCGCGGCGTCGTGCATCGCCACGAGCGCGGCGGCTTCCACGACGAGCTGCGCGGCGCGGGCGCGGGCTCCCTCGATGCGCCGGCTGCGTTCCTCGAGCACGGCGAGCAGCGGTTTGAACAGCAAGCCGTTCAGCAGCGGCACGAGCAGCGCGAACAGCACGAGCAGGAAGATCAGCCGGGTGAGATCCGGCACCAGTTCGAGCGCCGCGGCGCGCGCCGGCTCGGGGGCGAGGAGCGCGGGCATGGCGGCGAGAAGCACACGGTGATGGCGGATCATCGCGGTCGCGTCACTCCCGGTCCTGTTCTGGCCGTCTGATCGCGGCCGCTCTACTGTGGTCGCCACGGCTTCGGATCCCGCGGATTCGTCGGTCCGGCGGCTGTGCGACCCCGGGCGACAGCGCCCAGCGCTTCGGCGCTGTCCCGGCTCGACCGAGTCCGCCGAAGGCGGTTCGCCCGACGCCGCGGGGTCAAACTTGCCGACGTTGCCGACGCCCCGGGCGCCATCTGCCGTCGAGCCCCGAGGGCAGCCCCAAGGGCTGGACGGGTCACCCCAGACGGGCTGGACGAAGCGGATCCCGCGGGTCGCGAGGCGGCCGGATTCTTACAAAGTCAGGGGGAGGATCAAGGGGCGCGGATCAGGCCGCGGATGCAGCGGAGTCGCCGCTGGGGTCGGCTCGAACCATGTCGAGTTGGCCCTCGAAGTACGCGCCCTCGTCCACCGCCAGCCGCGGCGTCCGGATCGACGCCGAGACGTGCGCCCCGCGCAGCACCTCGACGCGCACCCGTGCGTAGATCTGGCCCTCGATGCGGCCCGCGACGATCAGCGTGTCGACCTCGACGCGACCTTCGATCTGCGCGTCGGGGCCGACGGCGAGCGAGCCCCGGGCAGCGATCTCGCCGCGCAGGCTGCCGTCGACGCGGGCGTCTCCCCAGAACGAGAGCAGGCCGTCGAAGCGGCTGCCGGAGGCGATGGCGCAGAGGGGTCCCTCGGCCGGCGGCGCGAATGCCGGCTCCGTCTCGGTCGGCGGATCGGTCGCTTCCTCGCTCACGCGTCCCCCCGGATCCGGTCGACGATCCGCGTCAGCTCCTCGGCACCGAAGTACTCGATCTCGAGCCGACCGCGGGCCGGGCTGCCGCGCAGGCGCACCTGCGTCTGGAGGTGATCGCGCAGCGTGTCGATCAGGTGGGCGGTATCGGGGTCCAGCACCTGCACGCCGGCGCGCGCCTTGCGCGGCGCACGCGTCGGCGCGCCGAGCGAACGCGCCTCCTCCTCGGCGCGGCGCACGGAGAGTCCCTGGTCAACGATGCGATCGCGCAGCGCGCGGCGGCGCTCGGGGCTCGAGACCGACAGCAGCGCCTTGGCGTGACCGAGTCCGTAAGCGCCGTTCTCGACGTCGCCCTGCAGATCGCGCGGCAGCTCGAGCAGGCGGAGGGTGTTGGCAACGCTCGCACGCTCGACACCAACACGTGTTCCCACCTCCTCCTGTGTGGCGCCCTGCTCGATCAGCGCGCGGTACGCAAGGGCCAGCTCGATCGGGTTGAGATCGTGACGCTGGACGTTTTCGACGAGTGCGACGGCGAGCCGATCGCTCGCTGCGATGTCGGCCACGACGGCGGGAATGGTCGTGAGGCCGGCCTGCTGCGCGGCTCGCCAGCGGCGCTCCCCGACGACGAGTTCGTAGTCGCCGTCGGCGGCCTGCCGCACGACGACGGGCTGGAGCACGCCGTAGTGGCGGATCGATGCCGCCAGCCGCTCGAGCTCCGCCGGGTCGAAGCGGCGTCGGGGCTGCTCCGGGTTCGCGCGGATCCGCGCGATCGGGAGCTCGTCGGGGCCGCGCGCGACGCGGGTTTGCTCCGGCGGCGCGTCGTCGGCCGCGCCGTCGGCCGGGATGGCCGGCGCCGTCGGCGCGGGCCGCGCGGCTGCGCTGGCGCCGGGAATCAGCGCGCCGAGGCCGCGCCCGAGGCTGCGTCGAGGGGTGCTCATGGATCTCCTTCTTTCCGCGCGGAGCACCGCGCGGGCTAGCTCTGGCCGGCCGCGAGCGTCTGCGCGGTCTCGAGGCGACGCAGGATCTCCTCGGCAACCTGCAGATAGGCGATCGCGCCCTTCGAGCGCACGTCGTACAACAGCGCGGGCCGGCCGTGGCTCGGCGCTTCGGACAAGCGCACGTTGCGCGGGATCTCGGTCGCGAACACGCGGTCGCCGAGGTGTTCGCGCACTTCGTCGGCGACTTGCCGGCTCAGGTTGTTGCGCGCGTCCATCATCGTGAGAACGACGCCTTCCAGTGTCAGCCGTGGATTCAAACCGTCGCGCACACGCTCGATGGTGTCGAGCAGACGGGCGAGTCCCTCCAGCGCGTAGTACTCGGCCTGCAGCGGGACGATGACGCCGTCAGCAGCGACCAACGCATTCAGCGTCAGCAGGCCGAGCGACGGGGGGCAGTCGATGACGACGAACTCGAATCGCTCTCGCACGCCGGCGAGCGCGCGCTCGAGCCGGCGCTCGCGGTTCTCGGCGTCGACGAGTTCGATCTCGGCGCCCACCAGATCCGGGCCCGCCGGCACGATCTGGAGCGCGTCGAGCTCCGTTGGCCGACACACCTCCGCGAGCGTGGCCTGCCCGATCAACGCGTCGTAGATGTGGGCGTCGGGCGTCGCGAGCCCGAAGCCGCTGGTCGCGTTGGCCTGCGGATCGAGGTCGATCAGCAGCGTGCGTCGCTCGGAGACGGCGAACGACGCGGCCAGGTTGACGGCAGTGGTGGTCTTCGCCACGCCTCCCTTCTGGTTGGCGATGGCGAAGACACGGCTGCGCAGGCGCATGCGGGGAATCTCCCCTCGGGGGTTATTCTGCTGCTTGGGGGGTTCAGCGAAGGGGACTCTGGGTTCGTACCACAGGCCCTGCCGGCGCGTCCAGCGGTCGGCGCGCGAGCCACACGGTTCGCTCCGGTCCACCGAGTGGCACTCGATACGACGCGGTCGCAGCGTCCTCGAGGCCCGGTGGCGTCACGAGCGCTTGCGCCTCCGCCGACCGCGCGAGGACGATCCAGCCTCCGGGCGCGACCCATGGCAGCATCCATGCCAGCGCCTGATCCGCCTGGGCCAACGCCTGCGCAACGACGACGGCATGCGGATCGGGCGCGAGATCCTCGAGGCGACCGCGGCGAGGCGTCGCGCGAGGCAGGCCGAGTGTCCGGACTGCGGCGCGCTGAAAATGGTGACGGCGTTCTCTCGACTCGACGAGAGTCACGCGACACGCGGGCCAGAGGAGCGCGAGGGGCAGGCCGGGGAATCCTGCGCCGCTGCCGAGGTCGGCCAGGCTGGTCGGGGCGTCCAGAGGCAGCGCCGCGCCGAGCGCCAGCGCGTCGAGCACCAGGCGCTGGGCGATCGCTTCCGGCGTCCGGTGGCCGGTGAGGTTCATCCGAGCGCCCCATCGAGCGAGGAGCTCGCAGAGCCTCGACAGAGACTCGCTCAGGCCCTGGTCGAGGGAGAGTTCTTCGAGTCCGGCGCAAAGGACCGAGGATAGAGTCGGCGACGTCGGGGAAGCATGTTCCACGTGGAACACCGCTCGGCGCGAGAGCGGCCGTGTTCCACGTGGAACATTCCGTGTGGAGCGTTCCACGTGGAACACGAAACCCACTCAGTCGCGGTTCTCGCGCTGCGACTGCGTCTCGTAGCGCTTGGCCTCTTCGTACTCGGGAGCACTTTCCGGCACCACGACCACCTGGCGATACCGCCCGTCGCCCACCGTCATGGTCGCAACCCCGTCGACTTCGCGCAGCGTTACGTGGATCACCCGGCGGTCCTTCGGGCTCATCGCCTCGAGCGCGACCGGACGACCGGTCTCCGTCGCCCGCTGCGCCGCGCGATCGGCGATCTTCTCGAGAAACGCCGTTCGCTCGTCCTCGTTGCCTTCGACCTCGACCACGACGCGCTTCGCGTCGTCGCCACCGGCACGCATCGACGCCTGATTCGCCAGCAGCTGCACGGCCTCGATGGTCCTGCCGTCACCGCCGGCCAGTCGGGCTGCCCCGGCACCACTCAACTGCAACGCGATCACTCCGTCGGTCGCGTCGGATTCCGAAATCTCGAACGATCCGACTCCCATCCGCTCGATGAGGCCGCACACGAAGTGACCGATCTCGCCGAGGGGTGTCGTTGCGGTTCCCTTCGACGGGCCCGTCGGAGCCGACTCGGGAGCGCGCGCCGCAGCGGCCCGTGGCGCGTCTTCGTTCCGCTCGCGACCGCGACCTCCGCGGCCACCTCGCTCGCGGCCGCCTCGGTCCCCGCGATCTCCGCGGTCCCCTCCTCGGCCCCGGCTCGCGCGCGCACCGCGATCTCCGCGGGGCTCGCGATCGTCTCGAGCACGCCGGGGCTCGCGGTCTCCGCCGTCCCCACCGCCGCTCGGAGGACCTACGGACTTCAGATACGCCACGACGGCGATCCTCGTGCCGAGACCCGAGGCGGTCGTCGTATCCACCTCGCGCACCGCCAACTCGCTCGCTCCGACCCCGAAGAACGCCGTCGCCTTCGACAACGCCTCCGCTCGGTCGTGGCCGATGAATTCATGGGCTTCTGACATCGGGTCGTACATGGGATCCTCCTTCGTCGCGTGACTATGCCGGTACCGGCGTGCGGTTCCTGTTCATATAGAGCATCTGTGCGATGGCGAGCAGGTTGCTGACGAACCAGTACAGCACCAGGCCCGACGGGAACGTGTAGAAGAGAAAGCCGAACATCAGCGGCATCATCACCAGCATCATCCGCTGTTGCATCGGGTCCATCGTGGTCATCGGCGTCAGCTTCTGCTGCACCACCATGCTGATGCACATCAGGATCGGAAGCACGCGGATCGGCAGCTCCAGCCCCGGCACCGTGAACAGCGTCTCCGGACTCGAAAGATCGTTGATCCACAGCATGAACGGCGCGTGGCGCAGCGAGATCGAACTCTGGAGCGCGTAGTAGAGCCCGATGAACACGGGAATCTGGAGCACCATCGGCAGGCAGCCGCCGAGCGGGTTCCAGCCGGTCTCCTTCATCAGCTTCGCCATCTCCTGCGATTGCCGTTCGCGGTCGTCCTTGTACTTCTCCTGCAGCTCTTTCATCCGCGGCTGCATCGTGCCCAACCGCTTCATCGATTCCATCTGTTTGTAGGTCAGCGGCGCCGTCACGAGCCGCACCAGCACCGTCAACAGGATGATCGCGACGCCGTAGTTGGGAATCAGCGAATACGAGACGCCCAGCATCCACGCAAACGCACGCGTCACCGGCGCGATCCACGACCATCCGTACTGGATCGCGCGATCGAGCTGAGCGCCGACTGCTTGCAGCTGATCGGGGTCTTTGGGACCCACATAAATCCGTACCTGTCGAGCCACCGACGTACCGGACAGCAGCGATACGGGCTGCGACAGCGTCACGAGCGCGGATTCACCGGGAACCGTCGCCGACCAGGTGGCGATCGCATCGCGCGCGACATCCGGGATCATCACATTCAGGAAGTAGTGGCTGTCCGTCCCGACCCATTCGACGGCAGGGGGAAACGCGCGCTCGCGTTCCGGCGCGGACCCCGTCATCGACCCGAAGAACCCGGGCGTTCCGAATCCGCTGATCATCGATCGCTCGACGCTGCCCTCGGCGAGCGCCACGAGGCTCAGCTCGCGGAAATCGGGGCCTTCCCGCGCGCGATCGCTCATCGTCACCGCGAACGAGGCATCCAGCGCCTGCGCCGTTCCGTTGACCACTTCGATCTGCATCCGCAAGCCGTAGCCGTCCTCCTCGAAGTGCAAGGACTTGCGAACCCGCACCCCGGATCGCTCGAGTTCGAACGAAAAGGTCGATGGGCCGCGCTCGACGACTTCGAACACCGCCGTCGACAGATCACCCGTACCCAGCTCGGTGAACGGAGTCGCGAAAGCAGGAACGCCATCGGGATCGCTCACGATCAGCGCCACGGGCTCGGCGTCTTCACTCGGATCCACCAGGTAATTCAGCAACTCCCAGTGGGTAATCCCCGCTCCCCGCGATGAGATCCGCGCCCTCACATACTGGTTCTCGAAGAGGAATTCTTCTTCCTCGAGCTCGGGCGCCTTCGCTGTCCCCGCGACATCGACTCCCGCTGCGATCTCCGCTCTCGTCGGTCCCTCGGCCATCTGCGACGACGACGGGCGCTCCAACGGTTGCACTACGGGAGCCGGCGTTTCGGGCGGCTTCGGGCGGTTCTCTGCTTCCCAGGTCATCCAGAGGCTGAGAACCACGAAGGAGAGCGCGAACGCGAGAACGGCGTTTCGATCCACGGCAGCGCGCTACGGAACCGGATCGGGGCCGCCCGGATGCCACGGATGACATCGGGCGATCCGGCGGACTCCCAGCCAGGATCCCCGCCAGAGACCATAGTTCTCGATCGCCGTAGCGGCGTACTCGGAGCAAGTTGGCCAGTACCGGCAAGAGGGCGGTAGTGAGGGGGAAAACCATCGATGATAAGCGCGGGGAATCGCTGCAAATCCTCGCGACAGGGCCGTCGTCACCGTGTTCCCGCCTTTGCGACGCGGCACAGAGCCCCCTCGAGTTCCTTCGAAAGCTCCGCATACTCGAGATTCGCTGCCGCGGGCCGCGCAATGATCACGAGGTCTCGCCGCCAAGATGCCCCGTCTCGATTGCGACGAAACCATTCCCGGATCTGGCGCTTGAGACGAGTTCTCACGACTGAATTGCCGACCTTTCGGCTCACTGTGACCCCGAGCTTGGCGTGACCGTCACCGGTGGCTTCTCGCTGCTTCGCAAGCAGAAGGACGAATGACCGCGATGCCACCCGCACCCCTTCTCGCGAGACACGCCGGAAATCCTTGGAAGAACGCAGGCGATCCGTGCGACGGAAACGTTGATCCACGCGGATTCCCGTCACTTGGACGGAGTGGAAACCGCCAGTCTGGTGCGGCCCTTGGCCCGCCGCCGAGCGAGCACCGAGCGGCCACCGTGGGTCTTCATCCGGGCCCGGAACCCATGGGCTCGACGGCGGCGGATCCGACTCGGCTGATAAGTTCGCTTCATGATTCGAACGCCTTTGCTGGGTCCACGACATCGGGGATCAAAGACCCGGCTTGGAAAGACAAGCCCTTTCGGGAAGCTGTAGACGGTAGCCACCGGGCAATCCCGGTGTCAAGATCGATACTCTAGCCCGCTGAGAGTTCCTTGGCTGGCCCGGAGTCGATCGGAAACGCGATTTCTGCGAACTCGAGTCAGTGCTCTAACCCTCGTTCTCGTGGTACGATGAGGACAACGGCACGGCATTCGACCTTCCCATTCGATCTTTCCACTCGGCATACGCGGATTCCTTCTCTGCAAAGACTCTTGCGAGAATCAGCAGATCCAGGGCTTCCATCGGTTTTGTCGGCTCCTTCTGATCCGACTGTTCCGAATTTACATTTGTTCAGAAAAGATGAAGGAGACCAAGATGCAGACCTCGATCTCGCGCGCGGAGTTCGTGCGTGGCCTCGGTCGCATCCAGTCGATCGTCGAGAAACGCAATTCGATGCCGATCCTCGCCAATGCGCTGCTCACCGCGACCAAGCCCGATCGACTCGAAATTGCAGCGACCGATCTAGACCTCGGAATTCGCAGCATTCAAACCGCCGAGGTGAAAAAACCCGGTGCGCTCACCGTCTCGGCGCGCAAGCTCTTCGAAATCATCCGCGAGCTTCCCGAAGAAACCATTCATCTCTCGACGACGGCGAACTCCTATCTCGAGATGAAGTGTGCACGAAGTCGCTTCACGCTCGCTGGAACTGCCTCCGAAGAGTTTCCGACACTCCCGGCGCTTGTCCCCGAAAAGATGGGGAGGATCCAAGCCGCCGTCCTCTCCACCATGATCGAATGCACGATCTACGCGGCATCGACTGACGAAACCCGGTACAACCTCAACGGCGTATACTTCGAACTCATCGAAGAAGGCACGAAACTCCGCATGGTGGCCACGGATGGTCACCGCCTCGCGATCTCGGAACGCCTAGTCGGCGCCGAATCCAGCGGCTTCGCAAGTGGCGTCATCTTGCCGCGAAAGGCACTGGGAGAGCTCAAGAAGCTCGTCGACGAAGACGACGCGGACGAGATCGAACTCGGCTTCGAAGGAAACTCCGCCCTGGCGAAAAAAGGCGATGTCACGCTGGTGATGCGCCTCGTCGAGGGGGAATTTCCGAACTATCGCCAGGTGCTCCCGAAGAACAATACCCAGCGTGTCGCCATCGCGAGCGACGTTCTCGCCCAGGCTGTTCGCCGCGCATCGCTCGTCTCCGTGGAACGCAGCAAAGCAATCCGGGTCGAGCTAGCCCCGGGACTGATGCGAATCACCTCGACGAACCCGGATCTCGGAGATGCGTTCGAGGAACTCGATATCGACTATCAGGGGGAGGGCCTCTCGATCGGCTTCAACGCTCGCTATCTGCTCGACAGCCTGGCCGCCTTTCATGCCAAGGAGGTCGAGCTCTGCCTCGAAGATGAGCTTTCCCCTGCGCTGGTGAAGCCCACCGAGGATTCCGACAGCGTCGCCGTCGTGATGCCAATGAGGCTTTGATCGGTCTATCGGCCCGAATCTACTCATGCGCCGCGAAAGCGGTTCCTGGAGCCTTTACGGGGACTTAGGGATTCATTAGAGTCCCCACGTTGCGTGTCGGGCGGCCGCGATCCACTCCCCGCTAAACGCCCGGCAGCCCCTCTGGCTGGACCCATTACAGGACACCCGGTGACCCCGGTCGTCTTGGAGCCCGGTTCTTCACCGAGGTGGACATGCGTGACGGGAGCGCGTGCCTGCGGGGTGCGGTCCGCTTCCGACTCCGATCTCGCTGCCCGCACGGTCCCTTTCTATCGACCATCCCGAGAGGGAGAGGCGTTGAGCTACGACGCAAGCGACATCGAGGTCCTCGAAGGCCTCGATCCGGTTCGCAAACGACCTGCGATGTACATCGGGACCACGGGTCCCAATGGTCTCCATCACCTTGTGTATGAAGTCGTCGACAACTCGATCGACGAGGCACTCGCCGGCTACTGCACCCAGATCCAGGTCACGATTCACAGCGACGGCAGTGTGACCGTCCAGGACGATGGCCGCGGGATCCCCGTGGATCTACACCGCGGTGAGAATCGATCGGCGGCCGAAGTCGTCATGACGACACTCCACGCCGGCGGCAAGTTCAATGAGAAAAGCTACAAGGTTTCCGGTGGTCTGCACGGCGTCGGGATTTCCGTCGTCAACGCCCTCTCCGAAAAACTCGAAGTCGAAATCCGTCGCAGTGGCAAGGTTTGGCGCCAGAGCTACCGCCGCGGCGTTCCGGATGCGCCGATCGAGGCTGTCGGAACCACGGACCGCACCGGCACCACGATCACGTTTCTCCCGGATGCCGAGATCTTTCCATCGACCGAGTTCAGCTTCGACATTCTGGCCCAGCGACTTCGGGAGTTGTCGTTCCTCAACGCCGGCATCCGCATCCAGATCCAGGACGAACGCAGCCAGAAGTCCCACGACTTCTGCTACGAAGGCGGAATCGTCTCGTTCGTCGAGCACTTGAACCGCAGCCGGACGCCACTCCACCAGCCGCCGATCTTCATGTCCGGAGACCGCAAGTCCGAGATCCACGGCAGCACCACGCCGATCACGATCGAAGTCGCGATCCAATACAACGAAACCTACAACGAGAGCATCTTCTCCTTCGCGAACAACATCAATACCGTCGAGGGTGGAAGCCACCTCATCGGCTTCCGCACGGCGCTCACGCGCGCATTCAATCGCTACCTCAGTGCGCAAAAGAAGAACGGCAAGGGCGAAGCCGAGAGCGTCAGCGGCGACGACGTTCGCGAAGGCCTGACTGCGGTCATCTCCGTCAAACTGCCGCAGCCCGAGTTCGAAGGGCAGACGAAGACCAAACTCGGCACCAGCGAGGTGCGCGGTCTGGTCGAGCAGCTCGTCTACGAGCAGCTCTCGACGTTTTTCGAGGAGAATCCCGCTGTCGCCCGCGTGTGCATCGCCAAGGTGGTGGACGCCGCCCGTGCCCGTGCCGCGGCACGCAAGGCCCGCGATCTGGCGCGGCGGAAGGGAGCGCTCTCCGACTTCAGCCTGCCGGGCAAGCTCGCAGACTGCCAGGAGCGCGACCCGAGCCGCTCCGAGCTGTTCATCGTCGAGGGCGATTCGGCCGGCGGCACCGCCAAGCAGGGTCGCTCGCGCGAGACCCAGGCGATCCTGCCGATCCGCGGCAAGATCCTGAACGTCGAGCGGGCACGCATCGACAAGATGCTCTCGTCGCAGGAGATCCAGGCGATCGTGCTGGCGATCGGCTGCGGCATCGGCGAGGACTTCGACCCGGACAAGGCCCGCTATCACAAGATCATCATCATGACGGACGCGGACGTCGACGGGAGTCACATCCGCACGTTGCTGATGACGTTCTTCTACCGCCAGATGCGGCCGCTCTTCGACCGCGGCTTCCTCTACATCGCGCAGCCGCCGTTGTACAAGGTGAAGAAGGGCAAGTCCGAGCGTTACATCAAGGACGAGAAGGCACTCGAGGAGTATCTGCTCGATCTTGCACTCGCCAACTGCCGGGTCCTTCCGGACGGAGCCAGCGAGCCTCTCACCGCCGACGCGGTTCGTGCGCTGGCTGGGCACGCCAGCGACTACAGCCGCCTGCTGCGGATGCTCGCGAGGCGTCGACTCGACGAACGGGTCGTAGCCGCGGCCGTCGCCGTCGGTCTTCCGAGCGACCAGGAGCTGCGCGACGCTGCGGGGCTGCGTGAGCGCGTGGCCCCGCGGATCTCGGAACAACTACGCCTCGTCCATCCGGACGCCGACGAAATTGCCTGGGAGGTCTCGGCGGATCCCGAGCACGACGCGCACCGTCTCGTGGCCACGAGCCGTCGCGCCGGTGTGACCCATCTCACCCCCTTGGACGCGAACTTTCTCCGCTCTTCGGACTGGTCCCGATTGTCCACACTCGTCTCGCAGATGGCGGAGATTGGCGGGCGCGGCGGCTTTCGGATCGAGAGCGAGGCCGGCGAACCAGAAGTC
>CAYOHN010000106.1:0-11040 GCA_964403735.1 uncultured Spirochaetales bacterium
GGTCGATGCCGACATGCTGCGCGGCCATCTTCGCGTGGATCGACGCCAGCTCCTTTTCGCGCCCGGTCACTTCGGCGCGCAGCGCGGCCTCGGCGAGCTTCTCCGAGAGCACGCCGCTCACCTCCGCGACGAACGCGGCGCGCTCCTCGCGGCCGAGCTGGATCTGCTGCTCGAAATCGTGGGCGGCCTGCGGTTTCAGCACCCGGAACGCCAGATCGACGAGCTCTCGGCGCATCCAATCGATGCCGAGCCGCTGCGCGAGCGGCGCGTAGATGTCCATCGTCTCCTGCGCGATGCGACGGCGCGCATCCTCGCTCATGTGCTCGAGCGTCCGCATGTTGTGCAGGCGGTCCGCGAGCTTGATGAGCAGGATCCGGATGTCCTTGCTCATCGCGATCAGCATCTTGCGGAAGTTCTCGGCCTGTCGTTCGCGCGCCGACGTGAACTCGATCTTCGCGATCTTCGTGAGGCCTTCGACCAGGAAGGCCACCTCGTCGCCGAACAGACGCCTCAATTCCGGCAGCGTCGTCAGCGTGTCTTCGAGCGTATCGTGCAACAACCCCGCGGCGACGCTGGCCTCGTCGAGACGCAACTCCGTCAGGATCCCGGCGACCTCGAGCGGGTGCACGAGGTAGGGCTCTCCGGAGAGGCGCTGTTGGCCTTCGTGCACCTTGGCGCCGAACACATAGGCGCGCTGGAGCAGCGCCAGGTCGGCGTCCGGCTGGTACTCGAGAACCTTGTCGGCGATGTCGTTGAATCGGCGCATGGGTCGGTTTCGGGGAGCCGGATCCTCCAGAGTCTGCCGGCGACGCAGACGAGAACGGGTGGCAGTCCTCCTGGAGAGTATCGGAGCCCCAGGGGGTCCGCCTTCGCCCGGCGGCTTCCACGGCGGCGTCCTGTACGCCCCTGCTCAGCCGGGCAGCCAGGCCGTCAGCGCGGGATCGAGCTGCGAACGGAGCGCCGCCAGCGGCTGGGCGCCGCACGCCGCCGCGCGCCCTCCGGACCGGGCCGCGGTGACGACGCCCTGCACGGCTTCGACGGCGCGCTCGATGGCATCGTTGACGACGAATGCATCGAAGAGCGGCGCGGCGGCGAACTCGCTGCGCGCCACGGTGAGCCGCCGGGCGATCTCCTCGTCGCCGTCGGTCCCGCGCCCGCGCAGCCGGCGCTCGAGCTCGGCGAGCGACGGGGGCAGCAGGAAGATCAGGCAAGCGTCCGGGCGCCGCTCGCGCACCTGGCGCGCGCCCTGCGTCTCGATCTCGAGCAGCACGTCGATCCCGCACGCGAGCGGCGCGTCGATCGCCTGCCACGACGTGCCGTAGCGATGGGCGCTATAGCGCGCATGTTCGAGGAACGCGCCCGCAGCGACCAGGCGCTCGAACTCGGGCTCGCTGACGAAGTGATAGTCCACGCCGTCGCGCTCCCCGGATCGCGGTGGCCGTGTCGTATGCGAGACGGACAGCACCAGGCCGGGATCGCGCGCCACCAGTGCGCGACACACCGTCGTCTTGCCGGTGCCGGACGGCGCAGAGATCACGAACGGGATCCCGCGGCGCACAGTCGTCACGTGGCGTCGTCCGAACGGTCGTCGCCGAGCCGCGCCGCCAGCGTTTCGGGGTTGATCGCCGACAGCACCACGTGATCACTGTCGAGCACCAGGATCGAGCGCGTGCGGCGGCCCTCGGTCGCATCGACGAGCTTGCCGCGCTCCGTCGCATCGCGCCGCAGTCGCCGCATCGGCGACGCGCCCGGCGCGACGATCGCGACGATCCGAGACGCGGCGATCCGGTTGCCATAGCCGACGTTGAGCAACCGCGCGCGGGTCGGTCCGACCTCGACGGGGGCGAGCGCGCGCAGATCGCTCTTTGCTTCCTTGCGCTCACTCAATGTTCTGCACCTGCTCGCGAACGCGCTCGAGCTCCGTCTTGAGCTCCACGACCTGATGGGCGATCGGTGCATCGGCGCTCTTCGAACCGATCGTGTTGGCCTCGCGGCCCATTTCCTGGAGCAGGAAATCGAGACGGCGGCCGGCCGGCTGGCGCGCGTCGGCGCCGTCGAGCAGTGCCAGGAACTGCGCCACGTGACTGCGCAGTCGCACGCACTCCTCGCTGACGTCGAGACGATCGGCGGCCCAGACGACTTCCTGGTGCAGGCGGGCATCGTCGAGGATTCCCGTCTCGTCGCGCAGTTGCTCCGCGCGCTTGCGTAGCTTGTCGCGCACGCTCCGTTCCACCTCGCCCGCGCGCGCCGCCACCTGCTCCAGCAGCGCCGCAATCCGTTCGAGTCGCTCGCGCAGATCGCGGTCGATCGCCGCGCCTTCGACCTCGCGCATCGCCTCGAGCGAATCGAGCGCCGTGGCGAGCGCAATCCGCAACGCGCTGCGGATCGTGTCCTCGGCGAGCTGCGGCTCGGCAACGCGGGCGACGCCGGGAAGTGACAGCAGCGCGGATACGTCGAGGTCGCCCGAGACGCCGTTGCGCTCGCGCAGCGTGCGCGCGGCGTCGAGGTAGCGCTGGGCCACCGACAGATCGAGCTCGACGGTGTCGGACAGCCGCGCGCCCGGTGTCGTCCGCACGCTGATGTCGACCTTGCCGCGACCCAGCCGCTCGCTCGCCTGCGCGCGCACGTCGTTCTCGAACGCCGCGAGCCCGCGCGGCAGACGCGCCTTCACGTCGAGATGACGGTGGTTGACGCTGCGGATCTCCACCTCGAAACCGGCGCCCTCCACGTCGAAGGAGGCGTGGCCGTAGCCGGTCATGCTGCGAATCATTCTCGTTCCCCTCGCGCCGCCGCCAGCGCCGCCGGCACTTGCTCGCGAACCTCCTCGGGACTCGCGGTGGCCGTGCCGACCTTGCCGACGACGACCCCCGCGGCGGCGTTCGCGAGCACCGCCGCTTCGAGCAGCGAACCGCCGGCGCGCAGTGCCAGCGTGAGCACGGCGATGGCCGTATCGCCGGCGCCCTGCACGTCGAAGACCTCGCGCCGCGGTGTGGCGACCTCGACGCCGCGCAGGGTGTCGTCGAAGAGCGTCATCCCGGAGGCTCCGCGCGTCACCACCAGCGCCGCACCGCCGAGGCGCCGCCGCAGCCGCGTCGCGGCGCGCTCGAGATCCGCCGGCGACTGGATGCGGGCCCCGGTCAGTGCCTCCATCTCGCGGAGATTGGGCTTCAACAGCGACGCGCCCCGATACGCGCCCAGATCCGCCTTGGGATCGACGCTCACCGGTGTGCCGGCCGCCGCAAAGCGCCGCATCGCCGCCCGCAGCAGCCGGGGTGCCAGCAACCCCTTCCCGTAGTCCTCGAGCACGACACCGTGGCTGCGCGGAAGCGCCGCGTCGATGGCAGCCAGCAACGCGTGTGCCGCGCGTGGCGCGATCGGCTCGGTGATCTCGCGGTCGAAGCGCACCACCTGCTGCGCGCGAGCGACCACGCGGGTCTTGCGCGTCGTCGGGCGATCGGAGACCCGCACGAGACCGGCGTCCGACACGCCGAGCTCGGCCAGCAACTCGACCACGCGATCGCCGGCGCGATCTGCGCCCACGGTGGCGCAAAACTCGCAGCCGGCACCGAGCGCGACCGCGTTGCGCACGACGTTGCCCGCCCCGCCGAGCACCGTCGATTCGTGGCGGACGTGCACGACCGGCACGGGGGCCTCCGGACTCACGCGATCGACGTCCCCCCACAGATATTCGTCGAGCACGACGTCGCCGACCACCAGCAGGCGCAGCGTGCGGAAGCCGTCGAGGAGTTTCTCGAGCCGGCGCAGATCGAGTTCCGGGAACATCAGCGGGCCAGTCCACGGCGCACGAGCTCCTCGCGCGCGCGCTCCGCGTGATCCTCGGCCGACTGCCCTCGCAACCAGTCGACCAAGTCTCGCAGACCGTCCTCGAAGGACTGCCGCGCGGCGAACCCCAGCTCGTCTTCGATGCGCGAGACGTCGGCGAAGCAGTGCCGGATGTCACCCGCTCGGAAGCGCCCGGTGACCTCGGGCTCGATCTCGACACCGAGCACGCGCGCCAGCGCCTCGGCCACTTCCCGCACGGTCCGCGCGCGGCCGGTCCCGACGTTGTAGACGCGTCCCACGGCGGCGTCCGCCTCCAGCGCCAGCAGATTCGCCGCCACTACGTCGGACACGTGGACGAAGTCCCGACTCTGCTCACCGTCCTCGAAGACGACCGGCGCGCGGCCGTTCAGCAGCCGACTCGAAAAGATCGCCACGACCCCGGTGTACGGATTTCCGAGTGCCTGTCGCGTGCCGAAGACGTTGAAGAAGCGCAACGCGACCGTGGGCATCCCATAGGCCGCTCCGACCGACAGGAACATCTCCTCGTGATCGCGTTTGGTGATCGCGTAGATCGAGGTCGGGGCCAGCGGAGCGGACTCGGACGTCGCCATCGCGACGAGCGTGCGACCGTCGGCCCCCTCGGGCTCCCAGCGGCGGGCTTCGAGCTGTGCGGTCGGACGCAGCCCCGGAAACACCGTCGCGCCGGCGGCGTCGCGGCAGGCGCCCTCGCCGTACAGAGACATCGAGGAGGCCACCACCACGCGCCGCAGCTGTCCGCGCCGCTCGATCAGCTCTTCGAGCAGCACCGCAGCGCCGACGGTGTTGACGGAGACGTAGCGCTCGATCTCGTACATCGACTGCCCGACTCCGACGGCGGCGGCCAGATGAAAGACCGCCTCGACACCGTCGAGCGCCGCGCGCACGGCCGTTCGATCCCGGACGTCCGCCACGCAGAGCCCGGCCGGGGGAGCCAACCACGGCGGCGGCTTTCGATCCGGTCCGTGCACTTGGGGATCGAGGTTGTCGAGCACGCGGACGCTGTGCCCGCGGGCCAGCAAGGCATCGACCAGATGGGAGCCGATGAAGCCCGCTCCGCCGGTCACCAGCACGTTCACGTCGTTCTCTCCCCCGTCCCGACGCCGGCTGTCCCGACGCCGGCCGTCTCGACGCCTGGGCCTGCGACGCCCGGGCCTGCGACGCCGGGCAGGGCGACCCCCGCCAGGCCCCAGGACGCGGGACGACCGCGCAGATGCCAGACCAGGATGCGCGCGCGTTCCCGCCAGCGACTGCGCTCCCGCCGAAGCAGCAGCGCCAGCGGAGCCAGCAACGTTAGCGCGCAGAGCAGCTTGACCACGCGAATGCCGATCACCAGCGACGCCTGCCGGCGCCCGCGCCGCTCGAGAAAGAAGCGATAGAGCGAACGGTGGTACTCGATCCGGGTCGCGAGCGGTACCCGCTTCTTGGTGGTCGCGCCGTGTACGTGGACGAGCCGCGCCGCGGGCAAGTGGACGACCCGCCAGCCCGCCTGGCGCATCGCCACCAACCAGTCGGTTTCCTCGAGGAAGAAGAAATAGCCCTCGGGCAGGGGACCGACGTCGGCGAGCGCCTCCCGCCGGACCACCATGCACGCTCCCAACACCGCCTCGACGTCGATCGGCTCCGGATGGCGCTGGCGCTTCGACGGAAAGCGACGCGGCCACAGGATCTCGAGCACACCCGTGGGCACGAGCTCGCCGAGCAGCGTCGGCGCATTGTGGATGCTGTTCTGGAGCCGCCCATCGGGATGCAGCAGTTGCGGCCCGACGACGCCGACGCCGGGCTCGGCGTCGAGGAAGCGCACACAGGCCTCGAGACAGCCGGGCAGCAGCTCGGTGTCGTTGTTGAGCAGCGCGATGTGGCGCCCGCGCGCCACCGCGAGTCCCGCATTGCAGCCCTTCGCAAAGCCCAGATTTTTCGGCAACGCGAGCGTCTCGACCCACGGAAAGCGCGCGCACAGCATCTCGACCGTCCCGTCCTGCGAGCCGTTGTCGACGACGATCGTCTCGACGACGAGTCCTCCTGCGCTCGCCGATCCGCTCGACGATCGGCCCATGGTCCGCTCGATCGACGCGAGGCACGCCGCGACGAGGTCCCGGGCATTCCACGTGAGCACCACGAGCGACAGGTCGATCACGTCGACGCCGGTCGCTGGCGCACACCGGCAACGGCGCGTGCATCGTCGCCGCCCGGCAGCACGTGCAAGGCACCGTCGCCGCGGAACTCGCGCGCGTCACCGGTGACGGCCGGGAGCGCTGCCGCCAGCACGCGCTCCGGCTCGAGCCGCGTCATGCAGCGGTGGTCGATCGGACAGACGCGGTGGTAGCAGGGCCGGCAGCCCACATCGGCGGAGAGCGCGCGGACGCGCTCGAGATTCCAGCTCGTCTTCGCCAGGCTGGTCGGCCCGAGCAGCGTCACGACGGGCACGCCGAACGCCACCGCGACGTGTCGCGCGCCGGCGTCGTTGCACACGAGCACGCGGGCGCGCCGGACCACGGCCTTCAGCGCGCCGAGGTCGAGACGACCGGCCAGCTCGGCTGCCGGCGCGCGCATCGCGGCCGCAACGCGGCGCACCAGCGGCGCCTCGGCCGGCGCCCCGACGAGCCCGATCCGGACGCCGGCATCGGCGAGGCCGTCCCCGACCTCGGCAAAGGCCTCGGCCGGCCAGAGCTTCGCGGGGCCGTAGGAGGCGCCCGGAGCCAACAGCGCCAGGCCGTCGTCGCGACCGATTCCCTGCTCGGCCAGTGCCACCTCGGCTCGTCTTTCTTCGTCTTCGGTGACGAAGAGCTCGAGCTGAGACCCCTGCGCGGTTGCCCCGACGGCCGCGACCAGATCGAGCACGTGCTGTTCCCGCGAGATCCAGCCGGCCGGCCGCGATCGCGCCACGTGCAGCAGCGCGCGGCGCCCCTGGGTGGCATAGCCGACGACGCGGCGGACCCCGGCGCAGCGCAGCAACAGCGCCGACGAGAACGAGTCCGGCAGGCACAGGCCCAGCTCGAAGCGCCGGCCCCGCAACGCCAGTCCCTCGCGAACCAGGGCGGCGGCTCCGCGCCCGGCAGAGACCAGCGGAATCCACTCGTCGAACCAGGGTGCGCCGTGGAGCAGCGGCGCCAGGGCGGGCTTCACGTGGACAGCTAGATGGGCTCCCGGCCGCGCGGCCCGCAGTGCGCGAAAGCCCGGCGTCGCCATCACCAAATCTCCGGCCCAGTTCGGGGCGCGCACCAGGATGCGCTCGGCCAATCCGTCTCCCCTCTTTTTGCGACAACCGCGGCACTTTTACCGCAACCGCGGCGACCGCCGTGGCCGCGGCGGCGATGGCGGCCGATCGCCCCGCCGAGACGGGTACTACCCGCGACCGGCCACCGCCAGCAACGCGCGCACGGCCGCCACGACGGCATCCGGACCGATGCGCCGCATGCAAGCAGCGGCCGCACAACCCCGGCGGCACGGGCTGCAGGCCACCGGGACGCGCACGCTGCGCGACGGAGTTCCCGGGTAGGGGGCGTTCTCGACGGGATCGGTCGGGCCGAGCAGCTGGACCACCGGGGTTCCGACCAGCGAGGCCATGTGCAGCGGGCCGCTGTCGCTGCCGACGAAGACGCGCGCGTGCGCGAGCAGCGCGGCCAGCTCGCCGAGCCCAGCGGTCTCCGGGGCGCGTGCCGCGCGTCCGCCCGCGCCCGCGACGACCGCGTCGGCCTCGGCCCCCTCCTCGGGACTCGGGCCATTGCTCACGAGCACGCGCATCCCTTCGCCGGCGAGCGCGCGGGCCACGGCTGCCCAGCCGTCGGTTCCCCAGCGCTTGTGCGGCGTGCCCGGACTCGTCCCGGGATGCAGGATCACGGGCGCGTCGCCGTCTCCGAGCGCAGTTCCCATCCGCCGGCGCGCCTCGGGATCGACGCGCAGCGGCGCGGGAGCCGGCGATTCGGGGAGGCCGAGGAACTCGACGAGCCCGAGATTGCGCTCGAAGCGCGAGATCGGCGGTGACACCAGTCTCGCGCGCGCCGTCGCCAGCCACCACGAGCCCTCGCGGCCGTAGGGATGCGCGTATCCGACCCGCAGCGGCGCGCCACTCGCCCGCGCGAGCAGCGCGCTCTTCGCCAGCGAGTGGAAGTCCACGGCGAGTTCGAAGCGGCGGCGACGCAGCCGCCGCACGAAGCGCCACAGCGTCGCGGCGAAGGACCCGAGCCGACCGCGGCGCAGTGCGCTGGCGAGTGCGTCGCGTGGGAATACGAGCACTTCGTCGACCCACGGCTGGCTCGCGAGGAGGTCCCGGGACGCCGGTTCCACCAGCCACGCGAGGTGTGCGCCCGGATAGCCGGCCCGCAGCGCAGAGACCGCGGGAAGCGTTCGCGCCACATCGCCGATCGCACCGAGACGAAGCACCAGGATGCGATCGACCGACGGCGGCGATAGCGGGGAAGCGCACAGACGCGGCGAGGAACGAAGCAAGGGGTCCATGTGTCGTCTCGGAGCAATCCCGGAGAGACCTCGTAGAGACCTCGGAGCGTTCGCGCCGAGCGAGGAGCGGTTAGCATACGCGCCGATGCGCGTCTCCCGCACCTTCGCGCTCTCCGTGATCGGAGAGATCGCGCTCTATGCCGGCCTCGGGTTCCTCGGCTTCGTCGTGATCCTGTTCCCGCAGAACCTGGCGCGACGCTTGCCGGACCTGGTGGCCGTGGGGCTCTCGTGGCAGGACGTGATCGCGGTGCTGCGAAGCCTGCTGCCGATGGTGGCCGCGTACTCGGTGCCGGTCGGGTTCCTGTTCGGCGTCCTGGCCACCGTCGCCCGGATCTCAGCGGACTCGGAGCTGACGGCGCTGCGCGCCTGCGGCCTCGGGATCGGCGCCCTGCTGGGACCCGCGCTGTTGCTGGGCGCTCTGACCTCCAGCGTGACCGCGCTGCTGATGGTGCACGGCGAACCCGCCGCGCGACGCGAGATGCGCGCGCTGCTGGCCCAGGTGGCGTCGCGCGGCGGAATTCTCGAGCCCGGTCGCTTCCGCGCCGTCGGACCCCGCGTCATGTACGTCCAGTCGCGCGATCCCGAGAACCGCTTGCAGGGCATCCTGGTCGCCGACCGCAGCGATCCGACGCGTCCGTTCCTGGTCTTTGCCGAGAGCGGCCACTTCGCGTTCGATGCCGCGACGATGACGATCCGGCTCGAACTCGAACGCGGCGACATCCACTTCGAGAGCGACGATCCAGAGAGCCACCAGCGCATCGCGTTCGAGCACTTCGACTACGCGCTCGATGCGGCGGCTCTCTTCGACGACACCCGGGGCAACCGACCGCGGGAGATGCGCTTCGAACAGCTCTCGGACACCGTCGAGCTGGCCGAGGAAGGACCGCTCGCGCCGGAACTGAGTGGCGGACGCGACGCCAATCAGTTTCGCACGCAGTACCACCGGCGACTCGCACTCCCGTTCGCGCCGCTGCTCTTCGCCGTCGTCGGCGTCGCGCTCGGGGTGCGCAGAGCGCGAGCGGCGCGTTCGTGGGGCGTCCTGGTGTGCGTCGTGCTGACGACGGTCTACTACACGCTGCTGACCTTTGGCGAATACCTGGGCGAGAGCGGAATGCTTCCCGCCGCTGTCGCCCTCTGGATTCCGAACCTGTTGTACGGCGCTGCGGGAGCCTTCCTGCTGCTGCGCACCGAGCGAGGCGAAACGTGAACCGCCGGGGGACTGCGCGCTGCGGTCACCGGCTCGCGCTTCCCGCCGGCTTCACCTGGCGCGAACGCCCCGGGTGGATCGCCGCCCTGGACGCGGAGTGGAGCGAGGCCCTCGACACGGCGGAGCTGCTGGATCCGCGCGCGGTCGAGAGCCAGCTCACCGATGCTTCGGATCCGCGGGGCCGCGCACCCATCGCGATCCTCCGCGTCCCGAGCCGGCCCGAGCGCGTGGCGCTGCGCGGGCTGAAACGGGGCGGCTGGCTCGGCCCGATGCTCGGCGCCCGGCTCGCCGGGCCGACGCGTCCGTTCCGCGAGCTCGTGGCGACGGCCCGGCTCCGCGCGGCCGGCGCCCCGGTGCCGCGTCCGATCTTTGCGCTCGCCTGGCGGCGCGGGATCGCCTGGCATGCGGTGCTCGGGACCGGTTTCGTCGAAGGCGCCATCGATGCCGGCGAGCTGCTCGCGCGCAAGCCGTCGCGCCACCGCCTCTGCGCGGCGGTCCGGGCGGCCGGCCGAGCGCTGCGCCGATTCCACGATGCCGGTGGCTCGCACCCGGATCTGCACCTCGGGAACCTGCTCGTCCGCGAGTGCGGGGGCACGCCGGAAGTGCTGATCATCGACCTCGACGGCGCCGGCTCGGATGCCGTCCCCGGGGCCGCGCAACGGATGGAGCAACTGATGCGCCTGCATCGCTCGCTGCACAAGCGCGACTTGCTGCCCGCCGCGGGAGGCGACCGCGCGAGCGTCGACTTCCTGCACGCGTACGTGGCAGGGGATCGGACGCTGCGCGGCGCTTTGCTGGCGCATCTCCCGGCCGAGCGGCGCCGCCTCGCGCGCCATGCGCTGCTGTATCGCCGACCCCGGGCGGACCGAAGACCAACGTCGTAAACCACCCCCGATCGCGACACTCGCGCAGCGACGCGGCCACGTCGGTGTGCTCGACGACGGCGCGACGACGGCGCGACTACGGGACGGATCGGGCCGCGAGTCGCTCCTCCAGCCAGCCGGCGAAGCGCTCGGGATCGGCGACGGCGAGTTCGATCCCCAGCACGCGCAGATCGAGGCCCTCACACCAGCTCGGCAGGATCTTCACGGCATCCTTCTCCGTCGTGATCCAGGCCGGTGTCTGATCGGCGAGGCCACGCAGATCGCGCGGCCGGTAGTGATGATGATCCGGGAAGCGGCGCTCCGCGACGACGCGGACCCCGAGCGCCTCGACGGTTCGGCGCAGTCCCGCCGGGCGGGCGAGTCCCGACAGCAGTCCGACGGGTTGTCCGGCCAGCACGTCGGGCGGCTGCGAGGCGCCGCCTCGGAGCGGACGCAGCGTCGTCGGCGCGCGGCGCGCGGCGAAGCGCGGCGCGTCCGGCGCGACGCGCGCGAGGGTGCCGGCATCGCCCTCGCCGAGCGGGCCGTCGACGATCAGCAGACCGTCGGCGCGAGCCGCCTCCTCGGGCCGCTCGCGCAGCGGACCCGCCGGCAGCAGGCGACCGTTGCCGAGACCGCCCCCGTCGAACACCAGGAGATCGACATCGCGGGCGAGACGATGGTCCTGCTCAAGAA
>CAYOHN010000107.1:0-2144 GCA_964403735.1 uncultured Spirochaetales bacterium
AAGAAGATCGTCATCGACAAGGACAACACGACGATCATCGACGGCGCCGGCACCAAGAAGGACATCGAGGGCCGCTGCAACGAGATCCGCAAGCAGGTCGAGGAGACCACGTCGGACTACGACCGGGAGAAGCTCCAGGAGCGACTCGCGAAGCTGGTCGGCGGCGTCGCGGTCATCAAGGTCGGCGCGGCCACAGAGAGCGAGATGAAGGAGAAGAAGGCGCGCGTCGAAGATGCGCTGCACGCGACGCGAGCGGCAGTCGAGGAAGGCGTGGTCCCCGGCGGCGGCGTTGCGCTGCTGCGCGCGCAGTCGGTGCTCGCCGACCTCGAGGGAACGCTCGACGAGGAGCAGAGAGCCGGGCTGAACATCGTGCGTCGCGCACTCGAAGAGCCGCTGCGCATGATCAGCCAGAACGCCGGCATCGACGGCTCGATCGTCGTCGAAAAGGTCAAGGGCAGCAAGGGTGCATTCGGCTTCAACGCCGCCACCGAAGGGTACGAAGACCTGGTGAAGGCCGGCGTGATCGACCCGACCAAGGTCGTGCGCTCGGCGCTGCAGAACGCCGCGTCAGTGGCGTCGCTGCTGCTCACCACGGAGGCGATGATCGCTGAACAGCCGCGCGAGGAAGGCGCCGCGCACGGCGGCGGAGGGCCCGGCGGCATGGGCGGCATGCCCGGCATGGGCGGCATGCCCGGCATGTGAGTCCGGCCGGAGTCGTCCGCGCACTTCGAGGGCCCCGACGCCGACGGCGTCGGGGCCCTTCTCCTCGGGCAGGGTGCGAAAAACGCGGACCGAGACGAGTGCCGATGACGGCTCAAGAGGACGCGCAGCCAAGCCGAAGCGCCGTCGGGAGGATCCCGGGTGGCGCAGGCCGAAGAGGTGCGGCGACAGCAAATCCTCCTGCGCCGCTTCCAGACGATGGGACTCGCTGCCGGTCTGCTGCCTGGCGGGCGCTCCGTCGTCGTCACGCTGCCCGTGGAACCCGATCCGTTTCCGACACCTCGAGGGCCGCGGACTCTCCACACCGTCCGGTTCTACACCGTCGGGCACGATCGCATCAAATGCGTCGCTCCGGTCGCCCTCTTCCACTTGCCCCTGATGCGAATCGTCGACTGCGAAAGCGCGACTGAGATCGAGGCCCGCGTCCGCGCGGCCTGGAGCGAGCGGATGCACGCTCTCACCCGGTCTCGGCGCTGGCTCGAACAGCTCGGCGCCCGCGTCGAGGCGTTGGCCGGGGCGCCGCAGTGGAGCATCCGATTGGGGCTCGAGGACGACCGCGCGCGAGCCGTCGCGATCGAGCCGAATCGGGTATTGCTGCCGTCGCGGGGACCCCTCTCGGGCGTCGTGTTGCCGCGCTGGGAGAATCGGATCTACGAGCCGGGGACCGACTGCCAGTCGGCGGCGGATCTCGAGCTGGCTGTGACAGCGCGGCTCGAGACCCTTGCTCGGGCCTCGCGGCGGACGCCCACTCGACACGTCGACGCCCCGTTGCCGGTGCCGCGGGTCGCGCGCCTGACGCCTGCGCTCCTCGTCGGAGCGCAGCTCGTCAACGACACCTCGCTGCACGAAGCGCTGCGTCGGCAGGGCTTCACCGTCGATGCGGTGCGCTCACTGGGCCACGCGATCGGCGCGTTCCGCTCTCGCAGCTTCGAGGTGATCCTCGCCGAGACCCGCCTGGACCGAGCGGATGGAATGGAATTGATTCCGGCGCTGCGCAGCGTTCCGGGCGTCCTCGAACTCCCGGTCGTGCTGCTCGACGATCGACCGCGGGAGGCCCGGCGCGCCGTCGCCCGAGCGGCCGGCGCGACAGCCTACTGGGCGAGGCCACTCGACGCGGTGCAGACCGCGGCGTCGCTGGCGCGCCTTGCGAACACCGACAAGCGGCGGTTCACCCGCTTCGAGCGCGCGCTCTCGTTGTCGTGGCCGGACTGCGCTGCCCCCGGCGTCACGGCGACGATCGGACGCGGGGGGGTATTCGTCCGCACGTCCGCCCCCGCGCCGGGGCGCCAGCGCTACGCACTTCATCTACCCGAAACGGGCAATACGCTTCGCGTCGACGCCGAGCCGCTGTATCGGCTTCCCGATGCGGCGATCGGACCCGAGGGCTTCGGTCTCCGCTTCTGCGGCTTCGAGTCCGGCGCCGA
>CAYOHN010000107.1:2244-11005 GCA_964403735.1 uncultured Spirochaetales bacterium
CGATCGGACCCGAGGGCTTCGGTCTCCGCTTCTGCGGCTTCGAGTCCGGCGCCGAGCCCGCATGGATCGACTATCTCGCCGGCCTCGCCCATGATCAGGCCAGAGGCGCGATCCCGGGGCCGTGATCGACGATCCGACGTCCGAAGAGCCGGACCCAGCCCGAAACAGCCGGACCCGAGATGGCCTCGGTCGCCGGGCTATCTCGGGTCCGGTTCCCATCGGGTCAGGCTTCTATCTAGTACGGCGCGGCCTCGATCTTCTGGCGCGCCTTCGCGATGTCGTGATCCATGATCGTCTTCCGCTTGTCCGCGACGGCGATCGCCTGGGCCTCTTGCGCGAGACGCGAGAGATACCCCTCGGCCGCTTCGACGGCCTTCTCGATCGCGGAACCAGACACGCGGAGTTCCCCTCCGTGCTTGGCGAGCAACCGCTTGACGACCGCGTTCGGCAGATCCCCCATGCTTCGATCCTCCCGCCCGATCCGAGGTCGCCTCGTTCCGGGCTGTTCTGTGTTTGGTCCGGTGTTCGGTCCCTGGTGCTCCGACCCGTGGTCCCTCGACTCGGGGCGTTCCGAAATCACTTCACCCGTCCAATTCGCCCGTCCACTCCACACCCGTCCACTCCACACCCGTCCACTCCACCGGTTCGCGACACCGGTTCGCAACACCCGTTCCCTGCAATCGTTCTCTGCGTCCACTGCAAGCGTTCGTCGTAGCGACCGGGCTCGAGGTTGCCAGGAGCCACGTGCTCGCGGGTCTTCTCCGAAAATCGCTTCGGAACACCGAGACGTGGACACTGGCTCGTGAAAACGGCTCTTGGAAACCTGGACGGGTCGCTGCCGATCGTAGGAGGCGTGGATCATCCTTGTCAACGCTTCTCCCGGCCGCGCGATCCTGCATCCGGGTCAGTCGCTCGGGCAGCCTCCTCGGCCATCCGCACCACCTCTCGCAACGGAACCCCGGATCGGAGGGCCGCTTTCTTGCAATCCTCGTACTCCGCCGAGGCGGTCGGACGCCCGGCGGCGTCGCGTACGATCTTCACCCGGATCGATCCGAACGGCGTCGCGACGCGGCGCTCCTCACGGATCAGCACGATGCGCTCGGCCTCGGCGACGCGTACGCCCAGCGTCGTCGACTCCGCGAACAGGACCCGCGCCAACGGCACGCGGTGGCCCGGTTTCGCGATCACGCGGATCGCGAAACCGGGCCGATTCTTCTTCATCTGCAGGTGTTGCAGCGCCACATCGAGGGCGCCGGCCTCGAACAGCCGCTCCATCAGGTACTCGAAGTGCTCCGGATTGAGGTCGTCGACATGACACTCGATCATGACGACCCGATCGGCGCCGAACCCCTCGCCGCGGCCGATCACCGCGCGCAGGACGTTCGGCAGCGGCCCCGACCGGTCGTTTCCGGCGCCGAGGCCGATCGCTTCGATCGTCATCGCTGGGAGCTGACAGAACTCGTCCACCACTGTGCGAACGATCGCAGCACCCGTGGGCGTCACGGTCTCCCAGGCCAGATGCGTGGGAACCACCGGCAACCCGCGGAGTAGCTCGAGGGTGGCCGGCGCTGGTAGAGGCAGCCGACCGTGCTCGGTGTCGACGGTGCCGTGCCCGAGCGGCAGAGGAGTACAGGTGATGCGCTGAACGCCGAGCCGGTGAAGACCGACCGCAGCGCCGGCGATGTCCACGATCGCATCGACGGCGCCGACCTCGTGGAACTGCACCTGCTCCACGGGAATGCCGTGCACCCGGGCCTCGGCTTCGGCCAGAGCGCTGAAGACCGCGATCGCGCGATCGCGCACGACCGGCTCGAGGCGGGCGCGGCCGAGCAGGCGACGGATCTCGGTCCAACGGCGACCCGAGGCATGGGGAACGTGTGCGGTGGTCGGTGCGTGGGGATGCGCGTGGGCATGGGAGGCCGCCGCCTTCGGCTTGCGCGCCACCCGGCCGCCCTGCCGCGGGCGCGGAACACGCACATCGACCCAACGCGCCACCAGCGCCGCACGCTGCACGCGCCGCGACACCAACTGGAAGGGCACGTCGAGCGCTCCGAGATCTCGGATCAGCGTGCGCTGCGGAAGCCCGGCGTCGATCATCGCGCCGAGCAGCATGTTGCCGGCAATGCCCGAGAAGGCGTCGAGATGCAGCATCCGTCCTGCGAGCGCTACCGCAGGCGAACGGCGGCGGGCCCGCGCCGCAGCCGGTCGCTCAGAGCCGGTTGATGAGCGTTGCGACATGAGCGGCTCCGAATCCGTTGTCGATGTTGACCACGCACACGTTCGACGCGCAACTGGTCAGCATTCCGAGCAGCGCCGCCACGCCGCCGAAGGACGCTCCGTAGCCGACACTGGTCGGCACCGCGATCACCGGCTTGTCGACCATGCCTCCGACGACCGACGGCAGCGCACCCTCCATGCCGGCCAGCACGATCAGGACCCGCGCTTTGCGGAGCTGCTCCGAAGATGCCAGCAGCCGGTGGATGCCGGCCACCCCGACATCTCCGAGTAACTCGACACGGTTGCCGTAGCGGCGCGCCACAGCCGTCGCCTCAGCGGCCACCGGCAGGTCGGACGTGCCGGCACACACGACCAGAACGAGGCCCTTGCCGACGATCGGGACCTCGGCCGGCCCGTACCACAGCAAACGCCCGGCGACATCGTACTCGCCCTCCGGCGCGAGCGTGAGCACGTGCGACGCGGCATCCGCCTCGACGCGCGTCACGAGCACCGACAATCCCGCCTCGCGCTGGACCGCGACGATCGCCGCGATCTGCTCAGGGGTCTTGCCGGGTCCGTACACGACCTCCGGTAGCCCCTGTCGCAGCGCGCGATGGGTGTCCACGCGGGCGTGGGGCGTATCGACGAAAGGAAGATGCGCGAGGCGCTCCGCCGCTGTCTCCGGCTCGATCTCGCCGTTCTTCACCTGCACGAGTAGCGCGCGGAGTCGATCCCGATCCAAACGCGCCTCCCGTTCTCTGGTCCCGTCCTCTGGTCCCGTCCTCTGGTCCCGTCCCGGTCCCGTGCCGCCCCGCTTGCGAGCTACCTGCTGGCGACAGACAGCCGCGACCGGACAGCCGGACGCCGCCCCCGATCCACCGGTTCTGGCCGGTGAACCCGCGTAGATCGGATAGGAGACGGTATCAGAGCTGCGCGGGAGCTGCCTCGCGCGCGAGTCGCGAGGGAATCCACACCAGCAGCGAGCGGAGACCGCCTGCCTCGTCGACGAGTCGAGACTCGACACGCAGCGGCTCGCCGCGGGCTTGCAACGTACCAAGAACCGCACCGGCCGCTTCCTCGGCCAGCACGGGCAGCGAGGGCAACACGCGATCGCCGATCAGGTCCGCGACGGCGGACAGTGCATGGGAAGCCAGGATGTTTCCGACCTCGCGCAGCGCGGACTCGGCTTCTTCGGAGTGGAGCTCGGAATCGCCGATCAGCATCGACAGCAGGCTCTCGCGGGCGCGGCGCGGGAACAGCACGCCCAGCGTCCCCCCGATGCCGCCGCGCACCTCGAAGAAGATACCGACGGTTTCGAGGCCTAGCGCAGCGGCGGACGAATCGCTTGCCCCGCGTGCCGTCAGGCGCAGCTTCGGCGGGTCCATTCGGACCGTGCAGCCCAGCAGACGCGCCAGCGCGCCCGCCGCGTGGCCGGCGCCGACGTTGGTCAACTCGCAGAGCCGATCCAGCTCCTCGCGCATGCGTTCGAGCTCTGCTGCGTCCATCCGCGGCGGCCCTCTCAGCGCACCTGGTTGAGATCGATCAGGAATACCGGGCGGCCATCGCCCAGCACCGTGAGACCCGTCAACGCGCGCAGACTCCCGAGCAGAACCGGCGGCGGCTTGACGTAGATGTCCTGCTGTCCCGCCAGGTGATCGACGCGCAGCGCCACCCGCTCTCCGCGCAGGTCGGCGAGAAGCAGCAGCACGGGCGCCGCATCGACGGGTGCGCCCGGCGGCAAAGGGTCGGCCCAGGCCAGGCGGCTCACGAGATCGATCACGAGCACCGGCTCGCCATCGACCAGCGCGAAGTCATCGCCGCCGCTGCGCTCTAGCGACGCCGCTTCGACCTCGACGATCCGTTCCATCTTCGCGATCGGCAACGCCACCATTTCGCGGCCGAGACCGAGGAGCAGGACGCGCTGCACCGCGGCAGCGATCGGCACGCGCAACGCCACCTCCGTGCCACCGCCGGCGCGAGACGCCAACCGCACCTCGCCTCCCAGCGACTCGAGCGTCGCCCGCACCGCATCCATCCCGACGCCGCGGCCGGAAATGTCCGAAACCGCGTCCTTGGTCGAGAGACCGGGCCGGAACACGAGACGCAGGATCTCGTCGGGCGGCAGGTCCTCGGCGAGATCCGGATGCAGCAGGCCCGAAGCAATCGCGCGCTCGCGGACGGCTTCGAGGTCGATGCCCGCCCCGTCGTCGCGCACGGCGATCCGGATCACATCCTTCTCGCGCACGGCCTCGACGACCAGGCGTCCGGTCTCGGCCTTGCCGGCTGCGCGCCGCGCGGTGGGCGTCTCGAGACCGTGGTCGACGGCATTGCGAACCAGGTGGACCAGCGGATCGTAGAGGCGGTCGAGGATCGAACGGTCCAGCTCGAGCTCGGCGCCGGCGATCTCCACCTCGACGAGCTTGCCCCCGCGCAGCGCCACCTCGCGCGCCAATCGCGGCAGGTTCTCCATGATGCGCAGTAGAGGCGTGGTGCGCAGCTCGAGCGCGCGCCGCTTCAGCTCGCCGACGACGCGATCCATGTGATCGAAGCCGCGGGTCAGCTTCGCCTCGGAACTCCCCTGCCCGACGTCATCTGCGGCGGTCCGGAGCTGGGTCGTCGTGAGGATCACCTCGCCGACGGCCGAGAGGAAGCGATCCAGACGTTCGTTCGGAACCCGAACCGACGGTGGCGGCGGAGGCGCGGCGATTCGGGCCGCCTCCGGCTCGTGCCGGGCAGCGTCCGTCCCCGGGTTCTCCGCGTCGAGACCTTCCGACGCGCGACCTGCGGAGGTTAGCGGACGCGCGCTCCCGCTTTTTTTGGTGCCGGGTCACCGACCCCGTCTGGCATCGGTACCGGTGCGGCTTCGATCGCCGCCAGGAGCGCCACATCTGGAGGCGGCGCCTCGCTGCTCTCGCGCACCAATCCAACCATGCGCTCGAGACTCTCGAGCCCGCGGAACAACAACGGGAGATCCTCGACGCCGTCGATTCCCCCGCGCGCGCGCCAGATCCCCAGCCGGTCTTCGAGGCGATGCGAGAGCTCGCTCACCGCGTCGTAGCCGAGCGAAGCGCCCATGCCCTTCAGCGAATGCACCATCCGGAACACGAGGTCGATGGCATCCGTCGCGCACGGATCCTTCTCGAGCTCGAGCAGCGCCCGGCCCATCTCCGCCAGGTGCTCCGTCGCCTCTTCCAGGAACAGGTTCCGGTACTTGACCGGATCCACTACTCGTCCTTCTCGATCAGCTTGCGCAAGGTCGCGATCACCGCATCGGGCTTGAAGGGCTTGACCACGTAGTCCGCAGCACCGGCCTGCAGAGCCTCCATGACCAGCGCCTCCTGACCGAGCGCGCTCACCATCACGATCCGCGCGCCGGCATCGAGGGCGAGGATCTCCTTCGCCGCATCGATGCCCGAACGCTTCGGCATCACGATGTCCATCGTGACGACATCCGGCTGCAGACGCGAGAACTCCTCGACCACCGCTCGGCCGTCCGCCGCCTCACCGACCACTTCGAAGCCTTCCGGCTCGATGATCTCGCGGATCAACTGGCGCATGAAACGCGCGTCGTCCGCCACCAGGACTCGACTCGACATGTTTCGTCTCCCCTTTTCGAGAATTGCCGTGCCCGCGCGACGCTCAGCGAGCGCCGGCAGGAACGCTGGACACTTCGATCAGCGCCGCGGCACGGGCCACCAGACGGCGCGCTTCGACCACGCTCGTCACGCGGTCGCGCAATGACAGCCGCTCGACGACGAGCCCAGCTCCCTGCGGCGGCCCCAAGGTCGCATCCTCGAGCCCCACGACGCCGTCCACCGGCACGCCGAGGTGGCCCGCCTCGCCGCCGCGCTCGGCGAGCACCAGGACGTGTCGCGCAGGCGGCAGCTTCGTTTCCGCCACGTCGAACAGCGCCTCGCGAGACACCACTGGGAGCGCTTCGCCGTGATGGTTCATGACGCCCGCGAGTCGTCTCGGAAGTCCCGGGATCCCGGCGGTGGGCGCCATCTCCATGACCTCGAGGACGTCCGCGATCGGCAGCGCGAAGGTCGTCCCCGACACCTCGAAGAGGAGCAGACGCGTCTCGGGCGGAGCGCCTGTGCGCTTCGGCTCGGCACTCACGTCGCATTCCCCGCCGGGTCTCCGCCCGGCTCACCGCTGGGATCGCCGGATGAGCGGCTCCCGTCCTCGGTCCGGAATCGGCGCAAGACGCGACGCATCTCCTCGGCGAGTTCGCTGACGGCCTGTGCCGAGGATGCGGTCTCGGTGACCGCGCCGACCTGACATTCCGTCGCCTCCGAGACCTCGCGGATCGCGCTCGCGTTGGCCACGGAGACGCGTCCGATCTCGTCCATCGAGCCCACCATCCGCTCGGCATCGCGTGCCTGTGCGTCGGCCTCCTGGAAGATCTCCTCGGCGCGAGCTGCCGCTTCCTGGACGGCGGATTGGATCTGTTCGAGCGAGTGGGCGATGGTGTTGACGTCGTCGCGTCCCTCTCCGATCACCATGCTCGACTGCCGCATCTCGTCGGCGACTTCCGCGGTCTCCGCCTGGATCTCGTGCATCAGCTTCGAGATCTCTTCGGCGCTGCGCCCGGAGCTCTCAGCGAGCTTGCGGATCTCGTCGGCGACGACGGAGAAGCCGCGGCCGGCTTCCCCCGCGCGCGCCGCTTCGATCGAGGCATTGAGCGAGAGCAGGTTGGTGCGCTGCGCCACGCTGTGGATCATCTCGGTGATCTGGTGCACGTGGCGCGTCTTCGCTTCGAGCTGGAACACGAGTCCGCCCGCCTGCTCGACACGCTGGAACACGGCCTTCATCTTCTCGAGCGCGAGCCGCGAAACATCGACACCGGCGTGCGCCTTCTGGCTCGCCTCCGCCGAGAACCCGAACGCTTCGCGAGCACGCGAAGCATTGACTTCGATGGTCTGTGCGATGTCGCGGATCGTGCGCATCACCTCGTTGAGCTGCTCCTGCTGATTCGCAACGCCCTTGGCCAGCCCCTCGACGGCAGCCGAAGCCTCTTCGTTGGTCGACTGGGTCCGGCGTGTCGAACTCGACAGGTCCGCCGCCGCGCTCGAGACGCGGCCCGCGATGTGCTGAACCTGCTCGACGACCTCGCGCAGGCTCGCGAGCATCTCGTGCACGCTGCGCGAGATGTCGTCCGTCTCGTCCAGCAACCGCGAAGGCGCCGGAAGCGGCGCCTCTCGAAGATCGCCAGTGCGGATCCGGTCCGTCACGTTGCGCACGGCGTCGAAGCGACGGCCGAGTTCGCGCGACAAGAAGAAGCCGAGCCCGCCGCCCACCCCCAACGCGACGAAGGGCGCCACCCAGAACGCCGCACTCAACCCCGCAGCGGCGAGGAGGTGAGGGAAAGAAACCACGGCCGCTGCTACCAGCAGCGACTGTAGGACGAGCTTGTACGAAAGCGGCACGCGCACGCCGGGGGTATCGGCGCGTCGCGGAGCCGGCTTGAAGCGCGCCGTGCGAGCGTACCCGGGCGAGGCTCTCGCCTCTCGCGCTAGAAGTGCGTCCAGCCGGCGGAGCAAGGCGACGGCGCGCCGCGCAGTCCCCGCCGCGCCTCGATCCGACCGATCTGAGTGACGCGAACTCCGAGTCGACGGCGCAGCACGGCCGCCGAGGGCACGGCGGCGCGCGTGGTAAAGAGCAGCTCATAGTCCTCGCCGCCGGTCAGCGCGAGCGACAGCGGGTCCAGGCCCAGCGTTTCGCAGCCGGCCGCGAAGCCACGCGGTCGCGGGACGCGAGCGGAGTCCAGCGCCGCGCCGACACGCGAGGCCCGCAACACATGACCCAGATCGGCCAGCAGGCCGTCGGAGACGTCGATGACCGCGCCGATGCCCGGGAGCCGCGCGAGCGCGCGGCCCACCTCCAGACGCGGCTCCGGAGCGGACCCGGACCCGGCTCGGAGACCGCTCCGAGCCGCCCGGGCAACGGAGAGTGCCGCGCCGCCGAGGGTCCCAGTGACGAAGAGCCGATCCCCGGGCCGAGCGGTATCGCGCCGCAGCGCGCGGCCGCGGCGCACGGCCCCGAGCGCCGTCAGGGTCAGCGAACAGCCAGGGCTGCGCGCGATGTTGCCGCCGACCAGCGGCGCCTGCCACCGGCGAGCGGCCGCAGCGAGACCCCGGACCAGCGCATCGAGGCGGGTCATCTCGAGACGCGGAGGTGCCGCCATCGCAATGACGACGCCGAGCGGCCGCGCGCCCATCGCCGCGAGATCCGACAGCGCCGCCGCCATCGCCCGCCGGCCGATCGACGAACCGGGCTCGTGCTCCCAGCGGAAGTGTACGCCTTCGACCAGGGCATCCGTCGAAACGACGACATCCTCGCCTGCGCGCAGGCGCAACACCGCGGCGTCATCGCCGATCCCCAGGACGACGGAACTCCCGCTCGCCGACCCGGCGCGTTGCAACGCGCTCTCGATCCGATCGATCAGGCCAAACTCGCCGATATCTCCCAGTCGCACCCCCGTCAACTAAGGGGCCGGGTTGGATTCGTCAACTTTTCCCGAACGGGAAAAGTTGACGAATCC
>CAYOHN010000108.1:0-10824 GCA_964403735.1 uncultured Spirochaetales bacterium
CGGCGGAAAACAGGACGCAGTACAACCTCCCCCGCGAAACAAACGGCAGGTCTCGCTCCGGATCGATGATGATGTACTGGCCCTGGAAGCCGTTCGCCGTGAAGATCCGCGTCCCGTCGAGCGCGAGCCACCAGTGCGCGCCGTATTGGCCGAACGACGCCGGCGTCGGCGTCCGCGCGTGATCGACCCAGCCGGCCGGGAGCACGCGCTTGCCGTCCCAGACGCCATCGCGCAGGTACAGCAGTCCGAAGCGCGCAAAGTCTCGCGCGGTGGCGAACACGAACGAAGAGCCGATGAAGGTGCCGGAGGCGTCGAAGCGCGGTTGTGCGCTGCGCATACCGATCGCTTCGAAGAGCGCGCTGCGAAGAAACGATTCCATCGCATCGCGTCCGCCACCGATGGCCATGCCGGCGATCGCCGCGACGACGTTGCTGGTCCCGCTCGAGTAGTTCCAATACGTCCCAGGTGGTCGTGCGAGCGGACGCGCGATCGTGTAGCCGGCGACATCCTCCTTGCCGGCGCCGAACAGCATCTCGATCACGTCGGAGCGGCCCGTCGCTTCGTAGACCTCGACGAACTCGAGTCCGTCGACCATCCGCAGCAGGTGTTCGAGCGTGATCGCGCCGCGCGGATCGCCGTTGCCGTGCCACGCCTCGATCGGCGCCGGCGCGTGGAGATCGACGCGACCTTCGCCGAGCAGGATGCCGATGGCGGCGTGGGTCAGGCTCTTCGCCATCGACCAGGACGGCAGCGCGTCGGCAGCCGTCTTGCCTGGGGCGTAGCGCTCGAAGACGAGCCGGCCGCGATGGATCGCCAACAGCGCGAGCGTCTCGCCGTGCGTCGCCGGTGGCGGCGTCTGGAACGCGGCGCTGGCGGCGGCTTCGATCCTGGCGATGTCGACATCGGGGTCCGGCGCTCCTTCCTGCCACTCGGAGGTCGGCCAGGACACGCCGTCGGGCTGCGGAGGGAGCGGGTAGAGAGTTTCCATGATGGCAGCCTACCGAAGGGCTGCGCCGCGCGGAACGGTACCAGAGCCGCTGCGCCCGGCCACGCAGATTGGCGTGAAACCGCGCGCCCGGCGCGATTTCCGTCCAGTGCCAACGCACTCACGCCGGACCGGGATACCGTTCTCGAAGCGGGCCAGCACGAAGTCGAACAGAACCTAGCCGCGTCGGCTGCGCCCAGGCCCGACGGCGAGACTCCCGATCCCGAGCGCCAACAGCAGGGCCGTCGACGGCTCGGGCACGACATTGAGGAAGCCGCTCGTGGGCGCGGCGAAGTCTCGGATTCGCACCTCGTCCATGGTGCCGTTGAATGCGGACGCGAAGTCCATTTGCACGCCGAGCTGCACCGGTGCGGGTGCGCTCCAGAACAGGGGGCGTCCGTCCGGCCCATCGTTCGTCCGTACCGCAGCCCCGTCGACGAAGAACGTGCCGGTCCCGCTAGCCGAGTCGTACGTGAATGCGTAGTGCCGCCAGGTCGCGTTCATGTTGTCGAGGCCGGCCAGCGTGACGGCGGTTCCGCCGCCGAGCCCATCGGACACGTAGTACGTGATCGAGAGCGCATTCGGATTCTCGATCACGATGCCGTCGCCGCCGTTGGAGCGCCGGAACAGAATGGCCTGGTTCTCTCCGGTGCGAGCCCAGAACTCGAGCGAGATATCCGTGACGTCGAGCGCGGAGTACCACGCCGCCGTGGCGTTGATGCCGTTGGGCCCGCCCTGGCGGCTGGCGCCGAGGCTTCCGAGATTGCTGGATCCGGTATTCGGAACGGTGCCGGTCGGATTCGCGGCGAGGTCCACGAACGCCTCGGCCGAGACGAGATCCGACCCGCCGACCACCTCGTTGGCGACGCGCAGCCCGTGGGTCGTGGGATCGAGGTCCGCCTCCATCCTCCAGTACGCCACCGTGAGGGCGGCTGCCGGTGCAGCCGGCAGCCAAGCCGAGAGCAGAACAGCGGCTACGGCGAGAGCGAGGGTCGAGGTTCGTTGCGGGCGCATGGCTGATCTCTCCGGTCGCGAGCGCCCCCCCCGCACCCGACACGGACGCGCTTTCGGCGGGCCGTGACGGGGACTTGAGGGACTCGAGGACGAGGAACTCGCCCGACCGGCCTGTCGGGGATCTGCAATCACAGTGCGCGCGGGCTCGCAGGTCCCGGTTCCGTCACGGAACTTCGCCCGTGTTCGATTGGGACTCCGTACCCCTCGTGTCGGCGGGCGGTGTGGCCTGCACTACGATCCTCCGTCGTGAGACCTCGGGGAACTGCGCTCGTCACCGGCGCGTCGGCAGGCATCGGCCGGGAACTGGCCCGCGTGTACGCGGAGCATGGTGATGATCTGGTGTTGGTGGCACGCAGCGCGGAACGCCTCGAGTCGCTCGCCGACGAGATCCGGCGCGAATACCGGCGAGATGTCCGGGTGCTTCCGCGCGATCTGCTGGAGCCGCGGGCGCCGGAGGAGATCTTCGAGACGCTGACGGCTGCAGGGGTCGAGGTCGATGTCCTCGTGAACGATGCGGGCGTCCTCGAGATCGGTGGCTTCGACGCGCAGCCGCTCGCCGCGCTCGAGCGCATGATCGAGCTGAACACGCGCGTTCTCACGAGCCTGACGCGTTTGTTCCTTCCGCCGATGCGGGAGCGCCGTCGCGGTCGCATCCTGAACATCGCCTCGGCGGCGGCGTTCCAGCCGCTTCCGGCGCTGGCAGTCTACGCCGCGACGAAGGCGTTCGTGCTCTCGCTCAGCGAGGCGCTTTCGGAGGAGCTTGCCGGCACCGGCGTCACCGTCACGGTCGTGTGTCCGGGGCTCACGAGCACCGACATGACCGACAAGGCGAAAGCAGCGAATCCGAACGCCGGCTACTTTCCGGACTTCCTGATGGCCGACGCGCGCGACGTGGCCCGCGCCGCGGTCCGGGCGTGCGAGGCCGGTCGCGTGATCGAGGTTCCCGGCCTGACGAACCGCGTGCTCACGGACTGGTCGCGCCTGCAGCCGCGCTGGGTGACGCGCCTGCTGGGCGGCGTCGTGGGCAGGCGCTTCCTCGGCTCCTGAGCGACGCGCCTCGAACCCCTGCGTGGCGCCAGCAGGCTGCACGGACCGATTCCCGTGCGCGCGTCTGGTACGATGCCCACGAGCCGGCACGCCGGCAGAAGGAGGATGCCATCCTTGGACGACGCGCCCTTCGACACCGAGACCGTCGATCGCTTGCTCTCTACGACACGCGCGGTGCGGCGACGGCTCGATCTCGAGCGGCCCGTCGAGCGCGGCGTCCTGCTCGAATGCCTGCGCCTCTCCCAGCAGGCGCCGACCGGTTCGAACGCCCAGGGTTGGCGCTGGGTGGTCGTGACCGATGCGGCCAAGCGCGCCGCTCTGGCCGATCTCTATCGCAAGACCGGCGAGGGCTACCTGGCGGCGGCGCGGGACCAGACGCAGGACGCCGAGGCCCAGACCAGCCGCGTCTACGACTCGGCGATGTGGCTGCTCGAGCACCTCGCCGAGGTGCCGGTGCACGTCATCCCGTGCGTACGCGGGCGCCTGCCGGAGGCCGTGCCCGACGGGCTGCGCGCCGGCTTCTACGGCTCGATCTTTCCGGCGGTGTGGAGCTTCCAGCTCGCGCTGCGCAGTCGCGGCCTCGGCTCGACGCTGACGACGCTGCACCTCGGTGCGGAGCGCGAAGCCGCCGAGCTGCTCGGGATTCCGTTCGAGACGGTGACGCAGGTGGCACTGCTCCCGGTGGCGTACACGCGGGGCACGGAGTTCCGCCCGGCGCGCCGGCGGCCCGTCGAAGAGATCTGCTACTGGGAAGCCTGGAAGAACGCGCACGGCTGAATGCCGGATCGAGAGTGCGTGAGCCAAAGGACATAGAATCGGATCGTGTTGGAGGCGGAGAGATTCCTGGTCGCATTCGCTGGCTTCGTCTGGGGCTGGCCGATCCTGGTGTTGCTGCTCGGCGGCGGCCTCTTCTTCCTCGTCTACTCCCACACGCTTCCGTACCAACACTTCCGTCATTCGCTCCAGATCCTCGGCGGGCGCTACGACGACCCCAGCGAGGATGGCGACCTTCCCCACTACCAGGCGCTGTCGAGCGCGCTCTCGGGGACGCTGGGTCTCGGCAACATCGCAGGCGTCGCCGTTGCGATCACGATGGGCGGGCCCGGGGCGGTGTTCTGGATGTGGGTGACGGCGCTGCTCGGGATCGCCACCAAGTTCTTCACGTGCACGCTCGCCGTGCTGTACCGCGGACGCGACAGCGCAGGCTTCGTCCAGGGCGGTCCGATGTACATGGTCGTCGAAGGCCTGGGGCCGCGCTGGCGCCCACTGGCGATCCTATTCTGTGTCGCAGGCCTGTTCGGGACGCTCCCGGTCTTCCAGAGTAACCAGCTCACCCAGATCGTTCGGGACGTGCTCTTCGTGCCGCCCGGTTGGGTCGAAGCCGATTCCCACCTCGGCTTCGACTTCGCGTTCGGCACGGCGGTGGCGCTCGCGGTGGGCGCCGTGATCTTCGGCGGCATCCGCCGGATCGGCGCCGTGGCCGGCCGACTGGTGCCCGGGATGGTGGCGATCTACCTGGGGGCCGCGCTTCTCCTCGTGCTCGGGCGTATCGAGGAACTCCCGACCGCCATCTGGTTGATCGTGTACGATGCCTTCACGGGCGAGGCGGTCGCCGGGGGGGCCGTCGGAGCCGTGATCCTCACCGGCGTGCGGCGCGGCGCGTTCTCGAACGAGGCGGGCATCGGGACCGAGGCGATGGCCCACGGCGCCGCCCGGACCAACGAGCCGGTGCGGGAGGGCCTGGTCGCGATGGTGGGTCCCGTCGTCGATACGCTCGTCGTCTGCTCGTGTACGGCGTTCGCCATTCTGATGACCGGAGTGTGGGAGACGACGGAGGCCGACGGCGTGACCCTCACGGCGCTCGCGTTCGAAAAAGCGTTTCCCGGCGCGGGCGCCTACCTGCTCACTGCGATGGTCTTCTTCCTGAGCACGAGCACGATGGTCACGTTCTGGTACTACGGAACCAAGTGCCTGAGCTTCCTCATCGGCACGGAACTCGCCGCCAGCTACCGATACTTCTACACCGCGTTGATCGTCGTGGGTGCCGTCGGATCCCTCGAAGCCGTCATCGCGCTCATCGACGGCATGTATGCGCTGATGGCCATCCCGACGATGGTCGCTTCGCTCCTGCTGGCGCCGCGGGTGATGGCGGAAGCGCGGCGCTACTTCGCTCAACATCCCTGAGAGAGTCGGCATCGACCTGGTCAATCGATGCCGAGTAGCTTCGCGCCGTTCGCCCATAACACCTTGTGTCGCACATCGGGACGGCCTTCGGTGGCGATCAGCACCTTCGCGAGGCTGATCGCCGGGTGGTAGAAGGGCCAGTCCGAGCCGTGGACGATGCGGTCGGGGTCGCCGCGCTCGATCATGTGCCGGACCGCCGTGAGCGACTGCGACGACGTCTCGAGCCAGACGTTCGGGTAGCGTCGCTGCAACTCGAGCGCCTGCTCGAAGTGGCGCGCCCCGGAGTGGCCGAGCACGAACGGCGTGCGCGGGTTCTCGCGGATCGGCGCCTCGTAGAACTTCACCTGGTTCAGGTAGCGCCCGAGCTTTGGCTCGATGCCCGCCGGCCCGCAATGCCAGAACACGATCATCTCGCGCTCGCCGCACATCCGGTAGAGCTCGCGCGCCCGTCGCGCGTCCGGCCGGACCATCTGCACGGCGGGATGCACCTTGATCCCACGCGCGCCGCGCGAGAGCTGCGCGTCGAGCCGTCGCTCGCGATCGCGCGCGTACGGATGCACCGAACCGAAGGATCGCAGCTTGTCGCTGGTGGTGTCAGCGGCTGACAGGGCTGTATCCGCATTGTTCGACAGCACCGGATAGTCGATCGGAAGCAGCAGGGACGCCCGGATTCCCATCTCGTCCATCTCGCGGGTGAGATTCGCAACGGTGTGCGTCCTGCGCATGCCGCGCGCGCCGACGCTCCGGACCGTGAGGTCCCGCGTGAGCGCGCGGATGATCTCGGGCGACATATTCTGATTGGCATAGACGTCGAGATCGATCGCACAGCACGACGGCAGGTAGTGCTCCGTCTCCGGATGCAGTTTCTGCAGATCGACGGAGATCGGCCGCAGGTAGGCGAGAGCGAGGTGGGTGTGGAGATCGGCCACGGGACCGATGCTCCGGTCACTCAGCACGAGGCGCTCCTCGTCGGAGTGGGCGAACCACGGCAGGCGGTCGAGATCGAGCAGGGACGTGAAACGCAGGGGCAGCACGCGAACCTCCCGTTCTGCGAAACGGATCACGCCAGTGTAGGGAAGTCCACCACACCGCGGAAGCGCGTGTCCATTCCCGTGGACGGTCCGACTGGCTCGGTGTCCACTGCACTGGCATCAGCGGTCGCGCAGGCGACGGGAGGGTGCAGGAGCGTCTCACTCGGCGCGGTCCGAACACCCGACGAACCCGGCATGGCCCTTGCTTCTGTCGTCGAGGAAGAAGCACGGAGCCATCGGTCCATGAAGCCTGCCTCTCCCCCCTCGGCGGTCCCTCGAATCTCCCTCGCGATTCGCCAGCTGCGTACCGGCTTCGGCGCGTCGACGGAGCCCCCGCGCGCCGTCCGCGAACTGCGTCGTTTCGTCCCGCCACACTTGGTCGAGCGCATCGAACGCGGGGGGCGTATCGATGTCGGCGAAACCCGTGTATCCGTCCTGGTGGGAGGCTTTCACGGCACCACCACATACGCCACTTCCAATCCTTCCATCGCGGTGTTCTCGGTCCTGTGCGGGTTCGCCGACGAGTTGACCCGGGCCGTGGCGCAGCATCGCGGGGAGATCTGCGAGCTGCACCACGATGGTGTCATCGCGGTATTCGGCGCCGGCTCCTCCCGGATGCAGATGGAGCGTCGCGCAATCGACGCCGCCCGCGAGATCGCCGAGGCCGCGCGCAAGGTTCCGATCGTCGTGGACGGGAGCCGTGGAGTCGCCCATCTCTCGATCGGTCTCGGTGTCGCGACTGGCGACGCATATGTGGGTGGGATTCGCGCCGGTGGCAGGCTCTACTGGGGCGTCGTGGGCGATGCGAGCAACCGCGCCGCGCGGCTTCGAGAACTCGCGTGCCGGCACGGTGTCGCCGTCGCCGCCGATCCTCGAACCCGTGAGGCGGCATGTCTGGGTTCCGACGTCGATCGAGAGCCGAAGTGGACTCCGACAGCCGACGCAGAAGGCAACCCGGAGGCGTTCCTGCTCTCGTGGCGCGAACGCTAATGCACCCCTCCGGGGCCAGCGCACGCCCCTTCCCGGACGATTCTTTCTCCCGGTCCGGACAAGGGGCGTGCGCCCAGCGCGCGGACTTCGCCCCGACTTCGTCACCCGCACGCGTGCTGCGGTCCAGTACCATGCCGGCGTCGAGGGTGCGCGAGGAGGCCGTGGACGATCTCGAACGGGTGCGCCGGGAACGAGATCTCTACCGGCGCCTGCTGGATCTGTCGGCGGCGACCGAGCTGGATCCTTTCCTCCGAGACGCACTCGCCTGCATCGTCGAATGCACCGGTGCACAGTGCGCCTACCTCGAACTCGAGGCGGTGTCGCCGGCGCTGCCGACCGAACAGTGGTGGCTCGCACACGGCTGCTCGGGCCAGGATGTCGACCGCATCCGCGCCAGCATCTCGCGTGGCATCATCGCCGAAGCGCTCGCCGGTGGACGGACGATCTCGACGCATTCGGCGATGGTCGACGAGCGTTTCGAAGCGCGTGCCAGCGTCCGCCGGGAGCGGATCGAGGCCGTATTGTGCGTCCCGATCGACGGCGACGACGCCCGCGGTGTCGTGTATCTGCAGGGTCGTCCCTCGGCGGGACCGTTCAGCGAAGACGACCGGGAGGCCGCCGAACGCTTTGCCCAGCACCTCGCCCCGCTGGCCGGCGGACTGCTGGCGCGCCGATCGATCTCGGCGGCAGTCGATCCGACCCGTCCGTTCCGGACCCGCTTCCGGCTCGGCGGCATCGTCGGGCGCTCCCCCGCTCTGGCCGGGGCGCTCGAGCAGGCGATGCTCGCTGCGCCGCTCGACGTCAACGTGTTGCTGCTCGGAGAATCGGGAACGGGGAAGAGCCAGCTCGCGCGTGCAATCCACGACAACAGCCAGCGTCGACGCGGCCCGTTCATCGAGATCAACTGCGCGACGATCCCGACGTCGCTGCTGGAGAACGAGCTGTTCGGGGCGCGCGCCGGGGCCCACTCCGAGGCGCGCGTGGAACGTCCCGGCAAGATCGCGGCGGCCGAGCACGGGACGCTCTTTCTCGACGAGGTGACGGAGCTGCCCTTGGAGGCGCAGGCGAAGCTCCTTCAGCTCCTGCAGTCGCGCACCTATTACCCGCTGGGATCGAGTCAACCGGTGCGTGCGGACGTCCGTCTGATCGCAGCGAGCAACGCGGATCTCGGAGAGGCGCTCCGCGCACGGCAGTTCCGCAGCGACCTCTACTACCGGCTCGAAGTGCTGACGATCCGCCTGCCCGCGCTTCGCGAGCGGCGCGAGGACATCCACGATCTCGCGCAGTCGCTGCGCATGCGTATCTGCGAGCGACACCGGTTGCCGCAGCTCGCCATCTCGCCGGCGGGGTTGCGGGCGCTGGCAGCGGCCGAATGGCCCGGCAACGTGCGCCAGCTCGAGAATGCCGTGGAGGCCGGTCTGGTGCGAGCGGCCGGCCAGGGCGCCGAGCGCGTGGAGGTCCGACATCTGTTCCCGGAGCGAAACGTCGATGCAGATTGCGATTCGGATGCAGTGACGTTCCAGGAGGCGACCCGGCGTTTCCAACGAGATCTCCTCGAGCAGACGCTCCGCGACACGGATTGGAACATGACCGAGACAGCGCGGCGGCTCGATCTCGCACGGTCCCACATCTACAACCTCGTGAAGACCTTCGAACTCGCGCGCGAATCCAGGCCTTCGCGCGCAGACGAGGAGTTCTGACATGCGCCGTCGCTTCGACGTCGTCATCGTGGGTGCCGGTCCGGCCGGTTGCGCCGCGGCGCTGCAGCTGACGCAGCGCGCTCCGGAGCTCGCCGCCCGGACGCTGGTACTCGACAGTGCAGTGTTCCCACGCGACAAGCTGTGCGGTGGTGGTCTCGTGCCGCAGGCGGATCGGTTACTGGACCATCTCGAGACCCCCCCGGACGTTCCCGACGTGACCGTCCGCTCCGTGTACTTCCACTACGCCGGGGGATCGTCGAAGCCCACAGCGTCTCGGCTCTTCCGCGTCGTGCGCCGCGACGTCTTCGACGCGTCGTTGCTCCGCCAGGTCAAGAAGAAGGGGGTCGACGTTCGCGAGGGCGAATCCGTGTCGCTGTTGACGCGCGAGCGGGATGGAATCCGCCTCGATACCCCGCGCGGTTGCTATCACGCACGCGTCGTGATCGGAGCCGATGGCGCGCGGAGCCGCGTGCGCCGCGCGCTGGTCGGGCCGGCCCTCGGCGAGCAGTTCATCGCGCTCGAAACGCTGATGCCGGACGCCACGGCATCGGACGAGGCGATCTTCGACTTCCGGCTGACGGCGCAGGGACTGCGCGGCTATTCGTGGGACTTCCCGTGCATCGTGCGTGGGGAACGGTGTATGAACCGCGGGATCGGCGGGAGTCGCTGGCCGGCAGGCGTCTCGCTGCGGGACCTCTTCGCCGACGCGTTGCGCGAGCGCGGCTTGCGGCTCGAGCGATCCCACCTGGAGGGCTGGTCGGCGCCGCTGTATCACCCGGAGAGTCCGCAGGGTGCTCCCAACGCATTGCTGGCTGGAGACGCCGTGGGCGTCGATCCGTGGCTCGGCGAAGGGATCTCCGTCGCACTCGGGACCGGCATTCTCGCCGCGCACGCGGCGGCCGATGGGCTGGAGACGGGTCGGCTCGACTTCTCGGACCACGCGGAGCGCGTGCGCGAGAGCGCGGTCGGCTGGCAGCTGGAGCGCAGTCTGGCGGTCGCCGAGCCGTTCTACGAAGCGGCCGCGCGGACAGGGGGGCTCGCCGAATTCTTTGCTGCGGCTCCCTGATGCTGGATACGCGTCCGGCAATCTTCCTCGAGCTGCTGGGGACCGTGGGCTTCGAGACGATTCGCGCGGGCGGTCCGCGTCTCGATCGCTTTCGCGTGCGGCCTCACCTGCGCAGCGTGCTCGAGGAGCTCGCACCACACGCCCGGATCGGCGTCATCGCGAGCGATCCCGAGATCGATCGCGCGCAGCTTCACCGCGTGCTCGCCGAGTCGAAGCTCGAGCCGCTGCTGCTCCCGGAGCTGATCGTCCCGGGCGCACCGCTCGAGACGAGGATGAGAGCGGCTCTCGCGGCGGCGGACCTCTCCGCGAATCCCGAGCGCGCGATCTACGTCGGTCTGGACGCGACGCTACGCTTGCAGGCGTTGCGCAGAGGCTGGCGCGCGACTCCGCATCTCCATCTCGTTCGGTCGCTTCTGGCAAACGATTCGCTGGTCTTCCTCCGTCTCGACGGGCGTCCGAGAGCCTGGCGCGTGGCCCTCCTCGGCCGTCCCGTCGTGCCGTTGCTCGAGGCGCGAGCTCCGGACGCCGCGCTCTACGCCGTCGCAGCGCGCTCTGCGATCGACGGTCTGCGCGCGGTCCGCGATGCGATCACGGTACTTCCCGGGGACCCGTCCGAGGCGTCGCTGACGATCGAAACCGTCGACACGCCGTCCCCCGCGGAAGGCGCCGCGTTCATTGAACGACTGCGCGCGGATGATCGCGTCGCGTTCGAGATCGAGGACTCGGGCGACCTCGTCCTCGCCGTGCGCGGGGACGTCCTCCCTGGGGAGCTGCATCCCCCTGGAGCTCGTCACGGCCATACGCGGG
>CAYOHN010000109.1:0-10756 GCA_964403735.1 uncultured Spirochaetales bacterium
TCGTCGGCGTAGCGGCGCCGACCGGGTCCGCCGGCAGCGGACCCGCGACGGTGCGACGGAAGGAGAGGCGACGACCCGGTGACGATCATCGACTGCATCCGAGACCGTGCGCGCAGCACGCCGGACCAGCCGGCGCTGCTCGTCGACGATGGCGCCGGCGGCACGGAACTCCATCGCTACGACGCGCTCGTGGCGAACGCGGACGCGCACGCCGCGCGCTTCACGGCCGCTGGCCTGCGTCGCGGAGATCGCTGCGGGCTGCTGGCGCCGCAGGGGCCCGAGTTCATCGAGCTCGCGCTCGGCATCCTCGCGGCCGGCGGTTGCCTGGTCCCGATTCCCGAGGACCACCGCGGCCCCGTCTTCGCATCTTTCGCGCGCCAGGCTCATCTCCATCACGTCGTCGACACGGCCGTCGCGGGCGGTGCGCTGCAATCTCTCGGCGACGCGAGTCCCGTCGATGACGCTGGTGACGAGCAGTTCCGCGCGCTCGACCCGGCCTACCTCCGCTTCACGTCCGGCACCACCAGTGAGCGCAAGGGCGTGATTCTCGGCCATGCGACGATTCTGGCGCGGCTGTCCGCGGCGAACCGCGCGCTCGCCATCGGCCCCGGAGATCGCGTGCTGTGGCTGCTGCCGATGGCGCATCACTTCGTCGTGTCGATCCTGCTGTATCTCCGCGAGGGCGCGACGATCCTGCTGCCGTCCGGCTCACTTGCGCGTACGGTCCTCGACTTCGCGAACCGTGAGCGCGCGACGGTCTTTTATGCGTCGCCTTACCACTATCGTTTGCTCGGCAAGGATCCGTCCGACGTGGGCCTCGACGGCGTGCGGCTCGCGATCTCGACGGCAGAAGGCCTCCCCGCGAGCGTCGCGGAGGCGTTTGCCAACCGCTTCGGGTTCCCGCTGTCGCAGGCGCTCGGCATCATCGAGGTCGGTCTGCCGGTGGCGAACCTGCGCGCCGCGGCGACGAAGCCCACGTGCCTCGGCCAGCCGCTTCCGGACTACGACGTGTGGCTGCGCGACGATGACGGCCACCGGCTCGAAGGGCCGACAGCGCCGGAGCGCACCGGCGAGATCTGCATTCGCGGTCCCGGCCTGCTCGATGCGTACCTGGAGCCGTGGCTGCCGGCCGCGCAGGTGCTCGAAACCGACGGCTTCCGCACGGGAGATCAGGGCTGGTTCGACGCCGACGGCGAGCTGTTTCTGGCCGGCCGGCGCGCGACGCGCATCAGCATGGCCGGCATGAAGTTCTTCGGCGAGGAGGTCGAGGCGGTGCTCGCGAGCCACCCGGGCCTGCTCGAATGCCGCGTCTTCGCGCGCGAACACCCGCACCTCGGGGAGATCCCGGTCGCCGAGATCGTTCCCGCCGACGCGGCGGCGCCGCCGACGCGCAAGGAACTCGCCGACCACTGTCGCACCGTGCTAGCGGGCTACAAGATCCCGCGCGAGTTCCGTGTCGTCGAAACGTTGGCCTATACCGCGACCGGGAAGCTGCGAAGGACCGCGTCGACGCCGGCGCGCTAGCCAGCGCGCCACGTGCGAACAATCGAGGAAGTCGGGTGCGCGTACCTCGTGAATCCGCGACGCTGACGACGGGCGCAGACGAAGAGGAGGGACTGGCCGCCAGCCCGGCGAGTCGGCGCGACCTCTTGTTCCTGTCGCTGCTCTTCGGCATCGGCCTGGCTCTCCGCTTGGCGCTGGTCGCAGCCACTCCGGGACTCGAACTCTACGGGGATCAGAGGGTCTACTTCGCCGAGGCCGCGCAGATCCTCGGCGGGGAGCGCACCGCGGGCTACCGCGGGCCGGGATACCCGGCGTTCGTCGCTTCGTGTCAATGGCTTCTGGGAGAGGGCGCAACGGCTGTGCGAGTCGGCAACGCGCTGGCCGGGGGACTCCTCATCCTGGTGTTGTGGGCGCTGATGCGCTCGATCTTCTCGCCACGCGCGGCATGGATCGGAGCCGGTGTGCTCGTCTTCTACCCGCGGGCCGTATTCATGCCCGTATATCTGTTCGCAGAGAACACGTACTGTTTGCTGCTTCTGTTCGCGCTCTGGATGACGATTCGGGCGACGGAGGGCGGGAGTCGCGCGACCTGCCTTGCTGCCGGAGTCGCGTTCGGTCTGGGTGCCCTCACCCGGGAGATGTTGCTCTACTTCGTGCCGGTGGTTGCCATCGTCATGCTCGTCTCTTCGCGAGTCGCGACGCGTGAGCGAGTCCTGCGGACGGCGTTGCTCGTCGCCTCGACCGCAGCGGTCGTGCTACCTTGGACGATCCGAAACTACACCGTCCACCAGCAGGTCGTGTGGATCGGGTTCTCCGACGGCGTTCCCTGGTTCGAGGGAAACTACGTGGCCGAGACGCCTCTTGCGGTGTTCCAGAAGCGCGTCGAACTTGCCAATCGGTACATCGCCGATGCCGATCGCGCCGGAGTCGAGGGCGCCGATCGCAAGGACAAGATCATGAATGACCGGCTCAAGGAGGACGCGTGGACGGCGATCCGTGAGCGTCAGCCGGGATGGATCTTCGAGAAGATCGCCTACAACGCTCCGCGAATCCTGCGCCCGAACGTCCGAAACGAAGTGCTGTTGGGGAAGTGGCCGATGCCTTCCGAGCGGCAGAAGCAGTTGTCCAGGATGCTCCTGTTCACCGTCTTCCTGCCGGTGCACGTCCTGCTCCTCCTGCTCGGATCGATCGGTCTGGCTCAGTGGCGCGTCGCGAGCGCCGGGTTCCTCCCGGTGCTCTACCTGTGCTTCTCGTTCCTCGTCCACATCGTTACCAATGCCGCGCACTTCCGATTCGAGTACCCCTACGAATGGGTCCTGATCGCTGGAGCCGCCGTGACGCTCGATCGCGGCCTGCCCCGAACGACGGCACGGCGTCTCTTTGCCATCGCCCTCGTCGGGATTGCGATCGGCTCCCAGCTGGCAATCCCGGATATCTGGCGGAGCGGCCTGGGCCAATGACCCGTCCCAGGACGCTCGCGACCCTGGAAGTGCCGTGAGGAGGAGTGGGCTCGCTTCCCGATTCCGCCGACGCGCAAGGAACTCGCCGACCACTGTCGCGCCGTGTTGCCGGGCTACAAGATCCCTCTCGAGTTCCGCATCGTCGAAGCGCTGGCCTACACCGCGACGGGAAAGCTGCGACGCACGACTTCGGAAGCTCCGCCGTCAGCGGGCTCGACGGAGCCGCGTTAGCCGAGAGAATCGGACACATCCGCGATGTCGACGAACGTCCGGTCGCCGGCCGGACTCGGACGCCTCGGGGACGCGCGAATCTCCGAATCGAACGGACGCCAGGGAGACGGTTACACTCGCAGCCGGGAGAGACCGTTTGCCGATCGTCGCGCTTCGACACGAATCTCGATACGACTACGACCGGGCGGTGACGCTCGGTCCGCATTCCGTGCGGCTGCGACCGGCGCCGAGCGCACGAACCCCCGTCGTCGACTACCGTCTTCGCGTGACTCCGGCAGCGCACCGCCTGCATTGGCAGCAGGATCCGCTCGGCAACTTCGTGGCGCGCGTGATCTTCCCGGAGCCGCTGGCGTCGCTCGAGATCGCCGTCGATCTGGTCGTCGATCTCGAGCCGATCAACCCCTTCGATTTCCTGCTCGAACCGAGCGCCGAGAAGCATCCCTTCGTCTACGAGCCTCGCGTCTACGAGGAGCTCACTCCTTTTCTTGCTCGGCGGGAGGCCGGGCCGCGGCTCGGTGCGTGGCTGGCCGCGGTCGATCCGAGGCCCACTCCCACACTCGAATGGATCCTCGCCCTGAATCAGCGCCTCGCTCGCGAGGTCGAGTACCTCGTCCGCGAGGAGGCGGGGGTGCAGAGCAGCGAGGAGACGTTGCGGCTCGGAAGGGGATCGTGCCGCGACAGCGCATGCCTGCTCGCCGAGATCCTGCGCCAACTCGGCGTCGCCGCGCGCTTCGTGTCGGGCTACCTGATCGAGATCGCCTCTGGCGAAGTGACGGTGGCCCCGATGCCGGATGCCCCGCGAGACATGGCCAGTCTACACGCGTGGACCGAAGCGTATCTGCCCGGCGCCGGCTGGGTGGGTCTCGATCCGACCTCGGGTTTGCTCGCCAGCGAGGGGTACCTTCCGCTTGCATGCAGCGCGCGACCCGAGCGGGCGGCACCGATCACCGGCAGCGTCAGCGAATCTCACGTGCGCTTCGAGCATTCGGTGCGCGTCGTTCGCCGGTCCTGAGCTAGCCTCGTCGAATCCGACCATGAGAATTCACCGATGAGCGAGCTCCTCGCCTTTTCCTTCGATGCCGATGCCTCGCCGGCCATCGCGCTGAAGCAGCCCGTCGATTTCGAAGGCGGGTCCAGCCTTGCGTACGGTTGGGGGATCGGCTGGTATCCGGGCGGCGAGACCGCGGCGGTCGTCATCAAGGATCCCACCTCCTCGGGCAACGACGCGATGACCTGGGTGCTGCGCGACTGGGCGCGCTTTCGATCGACGATCTTCCTGTGTCATCTGCGCGGTACCGGCCAGCGCATCACCCAGCGGGATGCACAGCCCTTCATCCGCAGTCATGCGGGACGCCACTGGGTCTTCGCGCACGACGGCGATCTCGTAGCCGATCTATCGGCGGCGTTCCCGCTGCGATCCCCTCCGCTCTTCGAGCCGCTCGGACGCACGGACAGCGAGTACGCCTTCTGCTGGATGCTCGAGCAGCTGTTCGAGAACGGCTATCGCCGGCTCGGCGATGTCCCGCGCGAGACGCTGCTCGAGTGGATGCGACGCCTCAACGCGCTCGGCGCCGCCAACTTCCTGGTCTCGGATGGTGAGGAGCTGATCGTCTATCACGACCTGCAGGGCAGGAATGGCCTCCACTGGATCCGGCGTACGCCCCCGCATGCGTCGACGCGGCTCGAATCGAGCGAACTCACCGTGAACCTCGGGAATCCAGAGGACCCTCTTCGCACCATGCTCGTGTTTGCGAGCCGACCGCTCTCCGGCGAGGCATGGCATGCGATGGCGGGAGGACAGCTTCTGGTCGCGCGCCGGGGCACCCTCGTATGGAACTCGAGCGGCGACCAGGGCGTCACGAGCGGCAGAGCTCTCGCTAAGGCGGTCCCATCGGAATCGGGAACGATGAGCGCGCTCGGCCCTCCGCCGGCCGAGCGCGCGACGACACCGTCCGCCGTCGCGGCCCCCGATCGAGTTCCCGTCTCGAGCCGAGTCTCGGAAGGCGAAGGGACTCACAGTCGGCGACTGCGCATCTGGCACGAGACCGTCTACGAGTACACCGATCCCGTCGAGCGCAGTTCGCACCGCCTGCGGTTGCGCCCCGTGCAAGACCGCCGCCAGGAGGTGCTCTCCCATCGACTCGACATCTCCGTCGATGGCTTTCGCCGCGACTTCGAAGATGTCTTCGGCAATCAGTCGACGCTCCTCGAAGTGTCGAAGCCCTTCAGCGAACTCACCGTGCACAGCCGATCCGACGTGCTCGTGCGCGCCGAAGATCCCGTCCACCTGCGGTCCCCGCTGCGACGCGACACGATTCCCCTGGTCTGGATGCCGTGGCAACGGCAGATGATGACGGCCTATCTGTTGCCTCCCGAGCTGCCCGAGGCCCAGCTCCGCGAGCTCTCGGATTTCGCGATGAGCTTCGTCGAGCGCAACGAGTACGACCTACTGGAAACCATCCTCGACATGAACCGTAGCCTCTATCGGGACATCGCCTACGTCTCGGGGTCGACGACGCTCGCCACGACCCCGTACGAGGTCTACGCGACGCGCCGGGGTGTCTGCCAGGATTTTGCGAATCTGCTGATCTGCATGGCCCGGCTCCTCAACGTTCCAGCGCGCTACTGCATGGGCTACATCTTCACCGGCGCCACTCACGCCAATCGGATCCAGTCCGAGGCGTCGCATGCGTGGGCTGAACTCTATCTACCGTGGATCGGTTGGCACGGCTTCGATCCGACCAACGGTTGTCAGGTGCAGCTCGATCACGTGCGCGTGGCCTGCGGGCGCAACTACGTCGACGCGACACCGACCTCGGGAACCATCTTCAAGGGCGGTGGCGTCGAGACGTTGTCGCTACGCGTTCGCGTCGAGACGATCGACGACGCGCCCCGCTGACCCTTCCGGCAGCGCCGGGTCGAAGAACTCTTCGCGGATCGTCTCGGTGACGGCATTCGTACTCGCGACGATCTTCGTCACGACCTCGTGGAGACCACGCTGCATCACGGCTTCGATCTCCAGATCGATCACCTCGTCGAGGAGATGAGCGAGCTGCTGCGCAGAACGCTCACCGACGTGGGTCGGTCGGGGCGGCCTCACCAGGGAGAGGAAATTCACGGCTCGCAGCAGGTTGTGCAGCACCGAGCGCGGAAAGGCGCGGTCGAAGAGCAGGAAGCGAACGACCGCCGGTCCGGAGAGCGTGTTCTCGCTTCGTTTGAAAAAGGGTTCGACACCGGAGCAGAAGCGGAGCGTCGCCAGCCACTGCGCCGCTTCGTAGGGCATCTCGGGAGATCCCGCCTCCGTCGGTCCGAGGCTGTGGTGCTTTACGTCTAGAATGCGTGTCGTCTGTTCAGCCCGCTCGACGGCTGTTCCGAGCCGCATGAACTCGAACGGGTCTTCGTGAAGCATGGTGGCATGGCTCGCGCCGTGGAAGAGCAGGCACTGGTTGCGCAAGCGCAGATAGAAAGCATGGCGGTCCTTCTCGTAGAGCTTCCGCGCGGCGCGATCCCCCAGCCACAGCCAGATGTCGTTCAGGATCTCCCACATCTCGAGACTCACCGTCTCGCGAATCGTGCGGGCGTTCTCGCGGGCTACCGCCAGCGAGCTGAGGATCGAGGACGGATTGTTCTCGGAGAAAGTCAAATAGCGCTGCACCACCTCGGGATCGTCGACCTCTTTCGGAGGCGTCTCGTCGAGGAACTGTTTCTCCTGACCGGTCACGACGACGAGCGGGCGCCAGCGCTCCACGGCGGGTAAGCCCACGTCGAGCTGAAAGGCAAGATTCACGTCGAGGATGCGCGCCAGCGTCTCGACGCGTTCGACATACCGGTTGAGCCAAAAGCAGCTCTCAGCGACTCGTGAGATCATTCGCCGCTCTCGTCGAGCACCCAGGTATCCTTCGACCCCCCGCCCTGGCTCGAGTTCACCACGTAGGAGCCCTCGACCAAGGCGACTCGGGTGAGCCCGCCTGGAAGCACCCAGGAGCTTCGGCCCGTCACGATGTAGGGCCGCAGATCGACGCGCCGCGGCTGGACGCCACCCGGCGTCCAGGTGGGGCAGGTCGAGAGTTCGATCCGCGGCTGCGCGATGTAGTTGCGTGGTTCGTGCAAGATCCGCTCGCGGAACGCTGCCCGCTCGCGACGTGACGCCTGCGGACCGATCAGCATTCCGTAGCCCCCGGCCTCGTTCACGGATTTGACCACGAGTTCGCCGAGGTGATCGACGACATAGCGACGCTCGTCCTCGCGGCTGCACTGGTAGGTGGGCACCTGGCCGAGGATCGCCTCCTCGGAGAGATAGAAACGGATCATCTCGGGCACGAAGGGATAGATCGCCTTGTCGTCAGCGACGCCATTGCCGATCGCATTGGCGAGCGTCACGTTGCCCGCGGCGTAAGCACGGACGAGTCCGGGGACCCCGAGCAGGCTGTCCTCGCGGAACGCCTCGGGATCGAGAAAGGGGTCGTCGATCCGGCGGTAGATCACATCGACCGGGCGCGGACCCAGCGTCGTCTTCGCAAAGACGCGGTCGCGATCGACGAACAGGTCGCGGCCCTCGACGAGTGGAATCCCCATGCGGCGGGCGAGGAAGCTGTGCTCGAAATAGGCCGAGTTGAAGACACCCGGCGTGAGCAGCACCGTGTTCTCGCCCTCCGAGTTCGGGGCCACCTCGGAGAGCGCGTTCCGGAGCCGCAGAGGATACTCCTCGACGGGCACGACCTGGCTTGCACCGAAGACGCGCGGGAACACCTTCTTCATCACCATCCGATTCTCGAGTACGTAGGAGACACCGGACGGGGTGCGCACGTTGTCCTCGAGAACCACGAAGCCCCCGTCGGGTCCCCGGATCAGGTCGATTCCGGCGACCTGCACGTAGACCCCGCCGGGCGGCCGCACGCCTCGCATCGACGCGAGGTAGCCCTTGGCGCCGAGCACGAGCCCGCTGGGGACGATGCCTTCCGTCAGGATCCGCTGCTCCCCGTAGATGTCGCTGAGGAACGCGTTCAGAGCGCGAATCCGCTGCTCGAGGCCAGCCCGAACGCGCACCCACTCGGCTCCGGGGATCACGCGTGGGATCAGATCGAAGGGGAAGATTCGCTCGCCGCCCCGCTCGTCCGAGTACACCGAGAAGGTGATCCCGCTCTGGAGGAAGGTGGCATCGGCCAGTTGCTGCCGTTCTCGAAACTCGCCCGTCCCCAGGTCCTCGAGGAGCCGCGTCACGTGCGCTGCCTCCGGTCGGACCTTTCCATCGACGTCTATGAACTCGTCGAAGGTGCCCTCGAGCGGCCGATACCCGGCGAACAGCGGAGCGGAACGTCGGCCGGGATTCGAGGAGCGACGGGGAGAACGCAACGCAGTCATGTCAACATAGTATGCCGCGTGTCATTCGCCGCCGCGACTCGAATCCCGATCTTGCGTGCCGCCGCTGTCAGACCTTGCGTCTCCGACGCGGGAGCCAACGGGGGACGCGAGTGCAGTACGCGTCGTAGTCGGCGCCGAAACGGCGACGGAGCTGGGGTTCCTCGACTCGAACGACATACGCGTGGGCCAGAGCGAACAATGCAACGGCGTACGCCAGCAGCACTGGCGCTCGGTACAGTACGGCGATAACCACTACGATCACCACGTAGTTCCAGTACATCGGATTGCGCACGCGACCGTAGAGACCTCGGCGTACCAGATGGCTTGGTGGCAGAAGCGGGAGCTGGGTGCCGCGGCCTTCCTCGATGAACGCGCGGAGCTGCGCGATCAGCGGAACGTGCGCAGCGATGAGGATCGCAGCGCCGAGCCAGCGATTCGGTCCCGGCGGTGGGATCAGGCTGGCGCCGGTGGCCCACAGCAGCGCCGCCGGGAACAGGACGAAGAAGTTGAGCCCGAACCACGCGGCGGCGAGCAGTGACCACGCCGCGAGCCGGCGTGGTCGTCGGGCCGCAGAGGGATCGCCGGGAGCAGCACCGGGCGCGGGGCCGCTCACGGGAGCCTCGTCTCGGACAACGTGGTGATTTCGGCGCGATAGCCGCAGCCACCATGGTCGAGAACCACGCGCAGCGCGTCGTCGTCCGCTGCGGACGGCTGCGCGAAGCGCAGAACCACAGCCCCGCTCGGGTCGCCAGGGATCGCCACGAAGCGACGCTCGACGACGCGTCCCGCCCGGCGTTGCTCGCGGATCTCGACGTCGCCGCGTCGTTCCCGAAACGTGCCCTCGGCGCCGACGCCGGAAACGGCAAAGAAGCGCTCGCGGTGGAAGTCGCGCAGCAAGTTGCGCGGCGGGATCTCGAGCAGCGGCGCAGGAGCCGCATCGAGATCGACTCGAAGTCCGCGCTGCTGCAGCGTGAAGAGCTTGGCACCGAGAGGGTGGAATCCCAAGAGTGTCAGCACGTCGCCGCGCTTCTGCGCGACGAGTTGCAGGGGCCAGCTCTCGTCGCCCGCCGTGACGAGAACGCGCTGGCGAATCAGGAAGTCGCCGGGGATCGCATCGGTCGCGACGAGTAGTCCTGGACAGTCGGGAACTGCGCGCCCGCGCAGCGGCGGCGGCAGATGGCGACAGCCCGAGGCGAAGAGACTCGCGACAACCAGCGCGACGAGAAGGCGTCGGAGGCGTTGCCGGCCGCACTGCTGCGCGTGTTCTTCAGCCACTCGCACCCGGCCCATCGGCTCGCACGCGCAACGCTGCGACCGACAGCGGCGCCAGCCCGAACGACAGCAGGATCCCGATTCCGGTCGTCATGCCGATCGCGCGCAGGGAGGGCTGTGCCGAGAACGCGAGCGTACCGAACACCAGCGCGGTGGTCAGGCACGACAGCAGCAGACTGAGCAGCGTGGCGCCGAACTCCTCTCTGCGCCCGACGCTGTCGACGCAGAAGATCCCGTAGTCGACGCCCATGCCCATCACCATCACGAGGCTCATCACGTGCAACAGGTTCGCCGGCTCGCGCAACAGTGCGAGGACCGCGAGCACGACGATCGCGACGAGCGCCGACGGGATGAACGCCGCGACGACCGGTCGCCAGGCCCGGTAGCGCAGTGCGAGCAGCAGCAGCACCAACCCGCTGCCCAGCAGGATCTGGCGCAACGAGGTCTCGCGGAACTCGCGGTAGATGTCGCTGACGAAGCTCCGTTGGTCGAGTAGGTGCACCTGGTCCATATCGGAGAGCGCGGCCTGCACCGCGCCGGGATCGCGCAGGCCGCGCAGATAGGTCACGACGGCGACCCGATCTTCGAGTTCGAATACGAACGGGGCGAACAGGTCGCGGAGCGGGCTCGTGAGCAGGTCACCGAGACGCAGCGGCGCGGGAGGCGGCTCCGCCAGCGCGTCCGCGAACGGCGCGAAGGAGCCCTGGCGGAAGCCCTCGGCGGCGAACGCCGCCTCGAGCCGGTCCGCGAGATCGGGGATCGCCGCGAGCGTCTCGAGGTTGCGGCGTTGCAGATCCGGTGACCAGAGGAGCGCGTGTAGCGAGCGCATTCCGTCGAGCGCATCCGTCGCCGCGACGGCCTCGAGCCGTGCGTAGACCTCGTCGTTCCGTGCGACCGCGGCTTCGAGGTCCGGCGCGAGTGAGATCACG
>CAYOHN010000110.1:0-10712 GCA_964403735.1 uncultured Spirochaetales bacterium
CGTCAACCAAGGGGCCGGGTTCGTTCGTCAACCAAAAGGTTGACGAACGAACCCGGCCCCTTGGTTGACGCGACCTCTTGGTTGACGGGTCGGCTGACCAGGCTGTCGGCGCTCAGCGCACCCGGTACATTGTATCGGTGTAGTCGCGCAGCATCCGGCCGGCGTTGAAGCGCGGGCCGATGCTGCGCAGCGAGTGTTTGATGCGCTGGACCCAAGCGCGCGGGACGCCCGCCTCGTCGCGTTGGTAGAAGGCCGGGACGATCTCCCGCTCGAGCAGTGTGTACAAGGTATCTGCATCCCGGGCGTCCTGCGCTTCGTCGTCCGGGATCGGATCGTCGGCGGACTCGGCACCGATCCCCCAGCCGTTCTTGCCGTCGAAGGCCTCCTCCCACCAGCCGTCGAGCACCGAGAGATGGAGGCTGCCGTTCAGCGCGGCTTTCATCCCGCTGGTGCCGCTCGCCTCGAGCGGCGGCCGCGGTAGATTCACCCAGATGTCGCTGCCGGCGACGAGGCGCGCGGCCATGGCGACGTCGTAGTCCTCGAGGTACGCGACGCGAGAGGCCACCTGCTGGGCCATGGCCATCGGGAACAGCTGCTGCACGAGACGCTTGGCGTCGTCATCTTCGGGATGCGCCTTGCCAGCGATGACGAGCTGCAGCGGCGTGGTTCCATCGAGCAGCGGCAGCGCGCGCTGCGGCTCCCGGATCAACAGATACAGCCGCTTGTACGTGGCGAGGCGCCGCGCGAAGCCGATGGTCAGGACGTCGGGAGCAAAGCCATGTGCGGCCGCCTCGGCGTACGAGCGCGGAACGGCCCCGCGCGCGAGCCGATCGTCGACGCTCTGCGCCTGGACCCAGCGCACGAGATCGCGGCGCAGCGCCTGGCGAACCGCCCACAACTCGGCATCCGGGATGTCGTCGACTGCGTCCCAGGTCGAGGCATCGGACGCGCGCGCTCGCCAATCCGAACCGAGCCAGCGATCGAGCAGATCCTGCATCGCCGGCGCCATCCACGTCGGGAGGTGCACGCCGTTGGTCACGTGCGCGATCGGCGCGGCCTCCACCGGGCGATCGGGCCACAGCGAAGCCCACATCCCGCGCGCCACCTCGCCGTGTCGGCGCGAGACGCCATTGGCAGAACGGCTCGCGTGCAGGCCGAGAACGGTCATGCCCAGCGGTTCGTGCGGATCGTCGCGTCGGGCCCGGCCGAGCGCGAGAAACTCGTCGGGAGGGAGCTGCAGCTCGTTTACGAAGCCACCGAGCACGGAGAGCACGAGATTCGGCTCATAGGTGTCGTTGCCCGCCGCCACGGGAGTGTGGGTGGTGAAGACGATGCGCGCGCGGGCATCGGCCCAGGCCGTCGCGAAGGACGTGCCGGCGGCAATCTCTTCACGAGCCAGCTCGAGCGGCGCCAACGCCGCATGGCCCTCGTTCAGGTGCACGACGCCGGGATCGATGCCGAGCGCTCGCAGCGCCCGGATCCCGCCGATCCCGAGCAGCGCATACTGCGCGAGCCGCGTCTCGCGGTCTCCGACGTACAGACGCGACGTGATCCAGCGATCCACGCGGGTGTTGTCCGGCACGTCGCTGTCGAGTAGGAAGAGCGGCACGCGGCCGACGTCGATGCGCCAGATCTGCGCTGCGACCTCCCGTCCGCAGATCGGAACGGAGACCTGGAGCGGCTGCCCGTCGCGGTCGCTCACGCGGGCGGCCGGAAGGCGCTCGGCGTCGGTCTCGATCCAGTACTCGTGCTGCCAACCGCTCGGGTCGAGGCGCTGGTGGAACGAACCGTGGCGATACAGCAGTCCTACGGCGACCAGCGGCAGCGCGCGATCCGAGGCTTCCTTCAGCAGATCCCCGGCCAGCACGCCGAGGCCACCGGCGTAGATCGGGAGCGATGCGTGAATGCCGTATTCGGCACACAGGAACGCGACCGGACGATCGGGCGGGAACGGCGCCGGCGCCCAGGGACGCGCGCGCTCGGCGGCGATTCCATCCACCATCGACGTGGCGCGCGCGATCAGGTCCGAGTCCTCCGCCGCGCGCGCGAGGGTGTCCGCCGAGCTTTCCTGCAGCAGGCGCACCGGATTGCCGCCGCACAGTTCCCAGCGGCGCGGATCGACGGCTCGGAACGCCTCCGGCCCCCCCGGCCACCACGACCAGCGGTAGTCGTACGCGAGCTTCGCGAGCGGGGCCAAGGCCGGCGGCACCCGGCCCGCCAGCGCGGCGGCCGCGCGCTCGAGATCCCGCTCTCCCCGAAACGGCTCGTCGGTCACCGCGTTCCTCCACTCTGCGCGTCGATCGCAGGACAAGGTGCACGAGCCGTGCCGGCAAGACGGTCACGGAGACCGTGCGCAGAGCGCCTCACTTGCGCTCTAGTGGGCCTCGATGTCGCATCGTCGGGGCGTTGCGCCGCGCTACCCGGGCAGCCGCGGTCGTTCGCACGCCGGGTTGCACGCCGGCGGCGCGTCGCGCAGCCTCGACGCCTGGCAGCCGGATCCGCTGCCCTCCATTCGAAAGGAATCTCGTGCCCAGGATCGTCCGTCCTCTCGCCCTTCCCGCCCTGCACTCCCTCGCACTCGCTCTCGTATGGACCCTCGGACTCGTGGCGTCCGCAGTGGCCGCCGTCCCCGAAGAGACCGACGCGCGTTTGCAGGCGGCCATCGCGTCCCCGGCGCGCTCGGCGGAGAACCGCGCGCGCGATGCGTCACGGCATCCGCAGGAGACCCTGCGCTTCTTCGGCATCGCGCCCGACATGCAGGTGCTGGAGCTGTGGCCGGGAGGCGGCTGGTATACCGAGATTCTCGCCCCGTTCCTGGCCGACGACGGCAAGCTGACTGTCACCAACTACGACCCGAATGGCCCGCAGGAAGAAGCGCGCTACCGCTACGCCCGCGCGCTCGCCGACCGGCTGGCCGCCGATCCGGAGCGCTTCGGCGCCGTGGAGGTCATCGAGATCGATCCGCCCGAGCGCTTCGACCTCGGCGCCGACGAACGCTTCGACCTGATCCTGACGTTCCGCAACAACCACGGCTGGATCCGCGGCGGTTATCACGACCAGGTGTACCGCGAAGCGTTCCGCGTGTTGAAGCCCGGCGGCGTGCTCGGCGTGGTGCAGCACCGCGCGCCCGAGGGCGCCGACGTCGAGGCCTCCGCCGAGAACGGCTATGTGCCCGAACCCTACGTGATTGCCGCCGCCAAGCGGGCGGGCTTCGAGCTCGCCGCGCGCTCGGAACTCAACGCCAACCCGCGCGACACCAAGGACTACGCGAAGGGCGTCTGGACGCTGCCGCCGAACTTCCGGCTCGGGGACGAGGATCGCGCGCGCTACGAGGCAATCGGCGAGAGCGACCGGATGACCCTGCGCTTCGTGAAGCCGACGCGCGAAGAAGAGTAGGAACCGACGAGGCCCGGAGGCAGTCGCGCCTCGGGGCCTCGCGTTCGACGCTGCGACCGGGAGGCGGCGCTACGCCGCCGGCTTCTTGTACACCGCCACGACGGCCGCGCCGCCGAGGCCGATGTTGTGCTGGATCGCCGCCGTCACGCCTTCCACCTGGCGCTTCTCGGCGAGGCCGCGCAGCTGCCAGTTGAGTTCCGCGCACTGTGCGAGGCCGGTCGCGCCGAGCGGGTGGCCCTTGCTGATCAGGCCGCCCGACGGATTCACGACCCAGCGCCCGCCGTACGTGGTGGCGCCGTTCATCACCAGCTCACCGCCCTTGCCCTCGGGCGCCAGGCCCAGCGCCTCGTAGGTGATCAGCTCGTTGGCGCTGAAGCAGTCGTGCAGCTCCACCACCTGCGCATTCTCCGGTCCGATCCCGGCCTGCTCGTAGGCCTTGCGCGCCGCCTGCTGCGACATGTCGAACCCGACCAGCTTGATGTCGCTCTTCTCGTCGAAGGTGCTCGGCAGGTCCGTCGCCATCGCCATGCCGGCGATCTCGACCGCCTGGGCCTCGAGGCCGTGTTGTTTCACGAAGTCCTCGCTGACCAGGATCGCGGCGCCGCTGCCGTCGCTGGTGGGGCAGCACTGCAGCTTGGTGAGCGGGTCGTAGACCATCGGAGCGGCGAGGATGTCCTCGAGCGAGTACTCGTCCTGAAACTGCGAGTACGGGTTGTTCACCGAGTGCTTGTGGTTCTTGTGGCCGATGCGCGCGAACACCTCGGCCTTGGTGCCGTACTTCTCCATGTGCTCGCGGCCCGCGTTGCCGAACATCTGCGGTGCGGCGGGTGCCTTGGCGAAGCCGCGCTTCTCGACCATCGCCTTCATGTGCTTGTCCATCGGCACGGTGCGATCGGTGTATTTGATCCCGAGGGAGCCCTTCTCCATCTTCTCGAAGCCGAGCGCCATCGCGCAGTCGACGAGGCCGCCCTCGACGAGCTGCTTGGCCAGGAACAGCGCCGTCGATCCGGTGGAGCAGTTGTTGTTGACGTTGTAGATCGGGACGCCGGACAGCCCGATCTCGTAGACCGCACGCTCCCCGGCGGTCGAATCGCCGTAGCAGTAGCCGACCGCCACCTGCTCGACGGCGTCGTACGGGATCCCGGCGTCGGCGAGCGCCTTCTGGCCGGACTCCCTCGCCATGTCGGGATAGTCCCACTCCTTGCTGCCGGGCTTCTCGAACTTGGTCATGCCAACACCGACCACGTAGACCTTGCGAGACATATCAGGATTCCTCCTTGGGGGGTTCATTGGGGGGTTCAGTTTCGGAAACGGTGCGTGGATCGCCGAGCAGCGCCGCCATGGCCAGCTCGCTCCACAACTCGAAGAGGCGTCGCCGCGCGCTGTCGTCGCCGCGCAAGAGCTGCTGCAGCGCCATGCCGCGCGCGAGGTGCATGGTCAGCTCGAGGACGGCGTCGAAGCGTTCGGCGTCGGCCAGCGGACCGGCGATGTCATGCCACAGATCGGTGAGCCCGCGACCGGCCGCGCGCTCGAATCCCACCAGCGCGTGGCGCAGCTCGGCGTCGGTGCGCGAGGCCACCCACAGCTCGAGTGCGGCAAGGAACAGCGGACCGGACAACGTCTCGCGGACCAGCGCGAGCAGCGAGCGGACCTGCTGTTCCGGACTGGCAGCCGGCGGCAGCGCGGCCGCGCGCCGGCGGATCTCCTCGGCGCGACGCCAGGCGAGATGCGCCACCGCGGACACGACGAGATCCTGCTTCTTCGGGAAGTGATGGACCTGGGCGCCGCGGGAGAGGCCCGCGCGCTCGCAGACCCCCGTCGTCGTGGTGTGGGCGTAGCCGACGTCGATCAGCGACTCGATCGTGGCGTCGAGCAGCCGCGCGCGCGTCTCGCTGCTGCGCTCCTCCTGGGTGCGTCGGAGTCGAAGCGGTGCTCGGGGCTGGGCGGTTGCGGGCATCGAGGGAAAGCTACCGGCCAAGCAACAAACAGTCAAGACTGCATGTAAGTATCCCCGATCGAAGAGTGGGCCGAGTCACGCGCGGGATCTATCGGTCGTTGTTCAACGGCGCGGGTTTGCCGAAGAGCCACCCCTGACCGAACGGAATCCCGAGGCTTCCGAGCATCCTGAGCTCCTCGAGCGTGTCGAGTCCCTCGCCGATGATCTGCGCGCCGAGGCCCTTCGCGAGGGTCTGCAACGAGCGCAGGATCGTCTGCCGGACGGGATCCTCGTCGATGCCGCGCACGAAGGCTCGATCGACCTTGATGAAATCCGGCGCCAGCTCGGCGACGGCTTCGAGGCTCGCATACCCCGCGCCGGTGTCATCGAGCGCAAATTGGAAACCGAGCTTGCCGTAGCCGTCGCGCGCTTCGCGGAAGATCTCGTAGTTGTCGATCGACTCCTGCTCGGAGATCTCGAAGACGACGTCCTGCGGACCGAGCTGGCACTGCTCGAGCGTGCGGATCAATGCGTCGGGCTGGAAGCTGGGATCGTGGAACGACGACGGGCGGATGTTCATGAACAGCTTGGCGCCGCTCGGAAAGTCCACCGCACCGGCCAACGCCGCCGAGCGGCACAGACAGTCGAGCTGGAACAACACGCCTTCTTCGGCAGCGACCTCGAACAACGCCAACGGCGAGGAGAGGCGCGTGCCCTCCGGCCCGCGGATCAGGGCCTCGTAGCCGAAGACCGTCAGACCCTGGGCATCGACGATCGGCTCGTACACCGAATGGACGTGGCCGTGCACCAGCACGTCCACTAGCTCGCGGCGTCGCTGCCGACTCGACAAGAGACGATCGAGTTCGGCGTCCGCGCGCGCTGCCTCGATGGTATCGCGAATCTGTGTCGACTCGGACAGGATCGGATTGCGCAGTCCATAGGCCTGCCCGACCGCGACCGGTGGAAGTCGGCGCAAGTAGGGATACCCGACCCGGGGACCGAGCCGGGCGACGCGCTCCCGGACGGCGTGCTCGAGCGCGGGCAGGATGCGGGAGAAGAGTTCCGCGCCGGGCCCGTCGGGCGTGAGCAGCGCGAGGATCTCCCCGCGCCCGAGGTCTCCGCGCGCCAGGGTGACCGGCCCGCCGCCCGCCTCGCGACAGGCGGCCCTGACCTCTGCGGCGAATGCCGTCAGCGCGCGGCCGTAGGCCTCGTGGCCATACTGGCGTTCGAGCCCGTCGAGACCACCGGCGTCCACCAACAGGACGCCGAGTGCGCCCGCTCGCGTGAAGGCCGGGCCGGCCTCGTCGGCCGCTACCGAGATCGGCGGCAGCACGTTGGCATCGCTCATCCGAATCGTGCTCCCCTCACGCTCTCGCGGATCGGCAGATCCGGGCGAAGCGTTGAGGCGCTCGGCTCCAGCGCGAGGCCCCACGGGGCCAGCTTCGCTCGGAGCGGTCGACGCGGCATACTCGGGCAATGGCAAGGGCGATCACGATCGAGCAGACCGGCGGTCCCGAGGTACTGAAGCTCGTCGACTTCGACCCGGGCGCGCCGGGGCCTGGGCAACTCCGGATCCGGGTCGCCGCCGCCGGCGTGAACTTCATCGACATCTACTTCCGGACCGGGACGTATCCGCGCCCCCTGCCCTTCGTCGGCGGGCTCGAGGGCGCCGGGCACGTCGAGGCCGTGGGACCGGACGTCGCCGGGTTCGCAGCCGGCGATCGCGTCGCCTGGGCCGCCGTCCCGGGCTCCTACGCCGACGTGGTGCTCGCACCAGCCAGCGCCCTCGTGCGGATCCCCGCTGGCGTCGCGGACGACGCGGCGGCCGCGGCGATGCTGCAAGGCATGACCGCGCATTACCTGGTGCACGCACTGCGCGACCCGAAGCCCGGCGACTGGGCGCTCGTCCATGCCGCGTCGGGCGGCACCGGCCTGCTGCTCGTGCAGATGCTGAGACGGGCCGGCGTGCAGGTGATCGCCACGTGCTCGACGGAGCAGAAGGCGGCGCTCGCGGCGGAGGCCGGCGCGCAGCGCGTCGTGCTCTACTCGCGCGACGACTTCACCGCGGCCGCGCGCGACGCCACCGGCGGCCGCGGCGTCGACGTCGTCTACGACGGCGTCGGTCGCACGACCTTCGACGGCAGTCTGGCGTCGCTGCGACCGCGCGGTCTGCTCGCGCTCTTCGGTCAGGCCAGCGGCCCGGTTCCGCCGTTCGACCTGCAACGCCTCAACGCCGGCGGTTCGCTGATGGTCACGCGGCCGTCGCTCGCGCACTTCACGGCCACCCGCGAGGAGCTCGAGCTGCGAGCCGGAGAGGTGCTGGGCGGGATCGCGGGCGGTTGGCTCCAGATCCGCATCGGGGCGCGGTTCCCGCTCGGCGAAGCGGGCGCCGCGCAGCGCGCATTGGAAAGCCGCTCGACATCGGGCAAGGTGCTGCTGCTGCCGTAGTTTCACCCTGCCGCGAGGACTCCCCCATGCCCCTGTTCGTCCTGATCGGTCGCGATGGTCCGCACGGCGCCGAGCGGCGCCCCCTCCATCGCGACGCGCACCTGCGCAACCTGAAGCCGCTCGCCGACGCCGGACGCGTCGTCTACGCGGGCCCATTGCTCGATGCGAGCGACGCGCCGTGCGGCAGCGTCGTCGTGTTCGACGCCGAGTCCTTGGAAGCCGCGCGTCGGTTTGCAGCGAGCGACCCCTACGTCGTCGAGGGCGTCTTCGCGCACTGGGAGGTGCTCGGCACGCGGCAGGTGTTCCCGGGCGAGGGTCGCTGAGCGGACGGCGTCCGCACAGCCGCGTCCCGACGCACGAGTGCGTCAGAGGGAAAGCGCGAGAGACGCCTCGGAGACGAGGCGACGCAGCGCCGCGCTCGCCGGCTCGGAGAGATCGCTGAACCGCACGCCCATGCCCACCGGCAGGTTGCTGCGCTGCAGGTTGCCCGGGACGTTGGTGTAGACGACGACACCGACGGCGCGCACGGGACCGGCGCCGATCGCCATCTCCACATCCACGCGCGCGCCCCGCATCGTCGGTCGCGGCGTCTCGAGATACGCGCCCCCCGACGACAGCGTATAGACCCGTGCGGGCTTCTGGCGGCCGGCCTGGAACACCTGCGCGGCGAGATCCACCGGCGCGCGCGTCTCGCGGCGCGGCAGCCCGCCGGCGTCATCGAGCGACAGCGCCCGGTTGACCTGGAAGCGCAGGCGGCCGTCATCGTACGGCTCCCACAGCGCCAGCCGGACGCTGGCCTCGCGAAGCTCGTCGAGCGCCTCGGGTCCCGGTGGCTGTCCATTGACGATGTAGTTGAGTTGTCCATTGGGGGCGCTCGCCGCCAGCGCGGCCAACGCGCCCGGCAGATCGATCACTGCGAGATCGGGCGGGATCAGCGCGACGCCGATCAGATGGCGGTGCTCCTCGACGAGACGGAAGGCGTCCTCGGGACTCTTGGCGCGGAGGGTCCGATAGCCGATTCGGCGCAATCGGTGCGCGAGCGCCGACCGCGGCGCACCGCCGCCGTCCATGACGAGGACACTTCGCTCGATGGGCATCGTCGGCCGGACCTCCATCGGTCTCATCGGCGTGACGGGGGTCTCGGGTTGAGCCGCGGGCCGCTGCCGGCTGGCCGCCGTTTATCTGCCGTCCGCTGTTACGACTCGGAGGTGTCGAGGATCTCGGACACGACGAGACCGGCTGCGGCTTCCCTGCCGCCGTCCAGCACCGGCAACGAGTCGAGCACTTTGGCGAGGTAGCGCCGGGCCCCGTCGTCATTGCCGTCGAAACGCAGCACGAGACCGCGCTCCCCGTCGTCGCGGAACACCTCGGTCGCCACGACCAGCGGGGTTTCGCCGGGGCTGCCGTAGAGCGCCACGCGGAGCTGCTGTCCGACGCGCAACGCGGGGTTCGGAGCCACGCGCATGCCCCCGAGCGACAGGTCGTGCCCAAGCAACACGCGGGCGGCCTCTTCGTCGAGCGCAACGACGCGGCGTCCCTCGTAGCGATGGCGCGACGCGCGGCGGCGATCACTCTCGACGGAGTTGGCATCCACCGCCTCGAGCGCCGCGGCGGCGGCGTCGACCGATTCCGTATCGGGTGCGCGCGCGCGATCGGCTTGCTCCGATGACGAGGGAACCTCCGTCTCTTCCCACGACAGATCTCGATCCTCGTCGACGAAGGAAGGACGCAGTTCGTCCGGCGGCCCGGCGGGAGTCGGCGGCGGCGCGAACTGGCGCCAGGCGGCCGCCGCGTCGCGACTGTCGCACGGTCCCGGCCCGTTGGCGTAGGCGGCCACGGCCGCCCGGAGCTGCTCGCGAAGACGCGCCCCGACGCTGTGGAACTCGACGGCAAAGCCTGGATCGAGACCGCGCACGAGGCGCACGACCTGACCGGTAACGATAAAAGAGCGGCCCGGCGCCGCGGGATCCGGGATGCACACTTTCAACCGTTTCCCCGGCGCGCGCGGCTGACAGCCGACCAGTTGGCAACCGCGCGTCGAGAGATCGGCGAGGAGCGCGGAGTGCGAGCGGAATCCGCTCCGGAAGCGCACCGGCACCCCGACGGCCACGCGGCGGACGCGCCGGTCGGGACCGCGGTACAGCGCGTGCAGCAGCAGCAACCGCACCGCCGTGGGATGCACCGGCCGGAGCACGACGAGATCGACGCCGGTGCGGCGACACAGCGCTCGCAGCGTCCGCGCATCGCGCTCGAGCACGGCGATGCGGACGGCGTGGGGCCTCGCAGAGGAGCGTGAGATGTCTCGCAACCGGCGCGGAGTCGCGACCACGACGTCGAAATCGGGATCGCCTTGGTCGGTCCCGTGCGCCTCGATGACCTGCGCACCGAGCTTCTCGACTAGCGCGCGCAGGTCCGCGAGCTCCCCGTCGTGCAACAGCAGGACCTTGCGGTCCGAGACCTCGCTAGCCACGCTTGGTTCCCTCACCGATCGCCCCCTCTCTGCGATCGGCAGGGACACCGGACAGCTGAAGGACTGGCGCGGGAGATCGGCGTTGCTCACGAGAGTGTTTCGGAATCGCGACCCCTCGGGGCAACGGGATCTCTCCGATGATTCCGGCGGAGATCGCGGATACGATCCCGTTGTCTCTCCACGGAGGATCCGATGGTCGCCGCCACTGCCCTCCCCGACAGCCCTTACGAGATCCGCCCGTGGGACGGCACGCCCGACGGAGTTCCGCTCGTCATCGAGGCGAGCGGGGATCGGGATCCGCAGCGGCTCCGCGAATGGCTGCTGCGCGAGCGCGACTGGCTGCGCAACCGGCTCGCCACCCACGGCGCGCTGCTGTTACGCGGCTTCGCGGTCGAGGACGCGCCGGCGTTCGAATCCGTCGCCCGCGCCATCGACGACGAACTGAAGAACGAGTACCTCGGC
>CAYOHN010000111.1:0-10670 GCA_964403735.1 uncultured Spirochaetales bacterium
GCGCCGATCCGCGGGAAAGGCGAGTTCGTCGGCCGCGCGGGTCACGGTTTCCGCGAAGCGCGCGTCGGCGACCAGCACCTTCGCCTCGCTGTCGCCGACGATGTACGCGATCTCCGGCGCGGCGAGGTGCCAGTTGATCGGCACCAGGTACATCCCGGCCTGCGTGACCGCCAGGTAGAGCTCGAGCAGCGCCGCGTCGTTCGGCAGCACGGCGGCGACGCAGTCGCCCTTGCCGAGCCCGAGCGCGCGCAGTCCGTGGACGATGCGATTGCACGCCGCCCACAGCTCGCCGCGCGTCCGCGTGCTGCCGTCCGGCAGCACGAGCGCCAGCGCTTCGGAGTCGCGCTGCGCGTGGGTCCAGAATCCGTGCTCGGCCATGAATCGACTCCTGCAATGCTCGAGAGACGGGATGGGTCAGTCGCGCGCAGCTTCGCTCGCGACGCGTTTGGCCCACGGGTAGTCGGCCTTGCCACTGGGCGAACGCACCACCTGATCCACGACGTGGAGCAGACGCGGCACCTTGTAGCCGGCGAGCTGCTTGCGACAGTGCGCCAGCACCTCCTGTGGTGCCGGCTGTCGGCCCGGACGCAACTGCACGACGGCCGCGACCTTCTCGCCCCAGCGCGCATCCGGCACCCCGACGACCAGCGTGTCGAAGACATCCGGATGCGACTTCAGCGCGCCCTCGACCTCCTCGGGGAAGATCTTCTCGCCACCGGAGTTGATGCACTGCGAGCCGCGGCCGAACACCGTGACGGTGCCGTCGGCCTCGCGCCGCGCAAAGTCCCCGATCAACACGTGGCGCACGCCGCCGTATTCGACGAAGGTGCGCGCGCTCTTCTCGGGATCCTTCCAGTAGCCGAGCGGCACGCGTCCGCGCAGCGCCACCTTGCCGATCTCGCCCGAGCCCGCCGCCAGCTCGTTGCCGTCGTCGTCGATGACGACGGTGTTGGCGTCCATCTTGAACTTGATGCCGCCATCGGGCTGTGCGCCGCCGGCGTCGTAGCCGTGCGAGCCGGTTTCCGACGAGCCGAAGTTGTCGAGGATCACGAGCTTCGGAAAGTGCGCGCGGAGCTGTGCCTTCACCGGCGGCGACAGGATCGCGCCGGCGGACGACAGCACGAACAGCGACGACAGGTCGTACGAGACGCCGGGCTCGTCGAGCGCTTCGGCGAGCGGCCGCCCCATCGCATCGCCGACGATCGACAGCGAGATCGCGCGCTCATCCTGCACGGTCTGCCAGATCGCACGCACGTCGAAGCGCGGCACGAGGACCGCCTTGAAGCCCTGCAGCATTGCGATCCAGGTGCCGAGCTGGCCGGCGCCGTGGATCAGCGGCGCCGCGGACATCACCGCCTGCGGCTGTTTCTCCACGGCGCGCTCCGCAACGTCCTCCGGTCGTGCGGGCGGCTCCCCCATCGGATTGCCGCCCATCATGCCGGCGAAGAAGAAGTCCTCCTGCCGCCACATCACGCCCTTCGGCATGCCGGTGGTGCCGCCGGTGTAGATCACGTAGAGATCATCCGGAGAACGCGGTGCGAAGTCGCGCGCCGGCGATCCCGCGGCAACGATCTCGTCGTAGGACTCGGTGCGCTCCGGCGCCGCGCCGGCGGCCGATCCGTCCTCGACGACGATCACCGTCCGCAGATGCGGGCAACGCGCGCGGATCGCCGCCACGCGCGGCACCAGCTCGCGGTGGTGCAGCAGCGCGACGGACTCGGAGTCGTCGACGAGGTAGCGCAGCTCCTCCTCGACGTAGCGGAAGTTCACGTTGATCGGGACCGCGCGGATCTTGAAGCACGCGATCATCGCCTCGATGTACTCGACGCCGTTGCCGAGGTACAGCGCGACGTGGTCGCCGGCGCCGACGCCCCGCTGCTGGAGTCCGTGTGCGAGTCGGTTCCCGCGCTCCTCGAGCTCGGCATACGTGCGGCGCTGCGGGCCGCACACCAGCGCCGTACGTTCGGGCACGCGGTCCGCGATCGCTTCGAAGAGATCGGCGAGGTTGTAGTGCATGGCGCGCTCCTTTCCGTGCGGCGGGCCGTCTCAGGGACGCTCGCTGCGCACGATCCACATCGCGAAGAACTGCGAGCCACCCCCGTACGCGTGACCTAGCGCGGTGCGAGCGCCATCGACCTGGTGTTCGCCGGCCTGGCCGCGCACCTGCATCGCGGCCTCGGCGAAGCGCAGCATGCCGGACGCCCCGATCGGGTTCGACGAGAGCACGCCGCCGGACATGTTGACCGGAAGATCCCCGTCGAGCGCCGTTGCGCCTTCGTAGGTCATCTTCCAGCCGCTCCCCACCGGCGCGAAGCCGAGATTCTCCATCCACATCGACTCGAACCACGAGAACGGCACGTAGATCTCCGCGCAGTCGATCTCGCGGCGCGGATCGGTGATGCCGGCCTTGGCGTAGACGTCCTTGGCACACAGTTGTCCGGCGAGCGGATTCACCTTCTCCTGGCCGGCGAACTGCGTCGGCTCGCTGCGCATCGCCGTTGCATGGATCCACGCCGGCGGATGTGTGCCCTTCGTCACCGCGCGGTCGCTCGAGAGCACCAACGCACAGGCGCCGTCCGAAGACGGACACGTCTCGTGGAAGCGGATCGGGTCCCACAGCATCGGCGAGTTGAAGACGGTCTCGAACGCGAGACCCGGCTCGCGCAGATGCGCGTAGGGGTTCTTGTTGGCGTTGCTGCGATCCTTCAGCGCGACCCGGATGCCGGTGTCCTCGGGCGCGCCGCTGCGCTGCATGTACGAGCGGATCAGCGGCGCGAAGTAGCCGCCCGCGCCGGCGACGACCGCCGACTGCAGCGGCGTCTTGACGGTCAGCGCCCACATCGCGTTGCTCTCGCTCTGCTTCTCGAACGCGACCGTGAGCACGCGCTCGTGGATACCCGCCTGGATCAGGCTCGCCGCGACGATCGCCGTCGAGCCGCCGACCGATCCCGCCGTGTGCACGCGCAGCAGCGGCTTGCCGGCGGCGCCAAGCGCATCGGCGAGATACAGCTCGGGCATCATCACGCCCTCGAACATGTCGGGCGCCTTGCCGAGCACCACCGCCTCGATGTCGCCCCAGTCGAGGCCGGCATCCGCGAGCGCGCGCTCTGCCGCCTCGCGCACGAGGCCGGCGATCGACACGTCGTCGCGACGCGCCGTGTGGTGGGTCTGTCCGATGCCGATGACCGCGCAGCGCTCCGCCATCACTCGCCCTCCAGCACGCAGACCAGGTTCTGCTGCAAGCAGGGGCCCGACGTCGCGTGCGCCACCGCGCGCCGCGCCGAGCCGTCGTGGATCCGGCGCGCCGCCTCGCCGATCCGGAGCAGGCCCGCGACCATCATCGGGTTCGCGGCGAGCGCACCGCCGGACGGGTTGACCGCCGTCTCGTCGCCGAGGCCCAGCGCCTCGCGCAGGATCCACTCCTGGTGCGTGAACGGCGCATGGAGCTCGGCGACGTCCAGCGGACCGCGGCCGACGCCGGCCTTCTCGCCGGCGATCCGCGTCGATACCGACACCGTGAGATCGCGCGCACCGAGCGCGTGCGGCTCGGCGCGGTGATCGATGCCGCGGATCCATGCCGGACGCTCGCAGACCTGTCGTGCGCGCTCGCCGGCCACCAGCACCAGCGCCGTCGCGCCGTCGGAGATCGGCGGGCAATCGTGCTTGCGCAGCGGAGACGCCAGATACGGCGTATCGAGCAGATCGTCGATCGCGAAGTCGCCGGCCACGGTTGCGTTCGGGTTCCCCTTGGCATCGCGCCGGCTGCGCGCCGCGACCGCCGCGAGATCGCGCTCGCTGCGGCCGCCCTTCTCGAGCCATGCGCGCGCCTGCAGCGCCGCAAGCGACACCGAATCCGGCCACAGCGGCGCCAGCACGTACGGATCGAGCTGCCGCGACAGTACCTCGGGCACATCGCCGGGCGAGGACTTGCCGAAGCTGTAGACCAGCGCCGTCTCCGCCTCCCCGGTCTGGATCTTCACCCACGCCTCGTAGAGCGCCCACGCGCCGTCCATCTCGACGTGCGACTCGGGGATCGGCGGCCACGCGCCGGCCGCATCGAGCGCCAGCACGAACGCGAAGGGCTGGCCCTGCAGGAAGTCCGTCGAGCCCGAGCACATGAAGTCGAACGGCCGCTCGATGCCGCTGTTGCGGACCGCCTCCTGAACGACCGGCATCAGGATCTCGACTTCGTTGCGCACCTCGCGCCGCAGGTGCTTCGACTGCGCGAAGGAAACGATCGCCACGTCCCGCATCACAGGTGCTCCCGGAGCTGGTCGAACGGGACGTCCGGTTCCCCGTTCGGTTCGAACCAGCGAATGCTCTGCAGCGTCGGTGCGAGCTGTTCCTTTTCGACCCACGCCGCGCCGACGCGCATGCCGATCCGGACCTCGTCGAGCGCGCAGCCCTGCACGACGCTGAAGAACGGCACGTCGGCGCCGTCGAGTAGCACGTGCACGCACGCGAACGGCAGCGGCACGTCGAGGTTCTCCGACGGCACGCGCACGATCGCGAACGTCAGGATCGTGCCCTGATCGGACACCTGCACCTCCTCCTCGGTCGCGACCGCGCAGCGCGGGCACGAGCCGCGCGGCGGCACGTAGACCTTGGTGCAGAGGGGACAGCGCTGGCCGAGGATCCTGCCCTCGCCGATCCCGCGCAGGAAGCGCGAGGTCGCGATGCCAGCGGTGTAGTGGTAGGCGAGTCGCATGGGAGTCGAGACCGAGTGCACGGGCTCGCGTTCTGTGTCACTCATCGGGACGTCTCCAATTCGAAGCATTCGATGTCGCCGATCTCGCCGACGGGTTCGGCGCGCCAGCGCGGCCGGACGCGGGCGCCCGTGCGCAGGCGCGCCGGATCGGCATCGACGGCGTGCAGCAATGCGGTGTCGGCGCCGTCGAGGCGGATCAGCGCGTAGGCGAACGGCTGCGCGAGCGGCTGTTTCTCGCGCGGCTGCGTCACCCAGGTCCAGGACTCGATGACGCCGCCGGGCCCGACCTCGACGTAGCGATCGCTGACGGCGGCGCCGGTCTCGGGATCGGCTTCGGACGGTGGACACAGCACGCGGCCGGACTGCGTCTCGACGCCGACGAGCTTGCGATCGCGGAGCGCGGTGAAGAAGCGCGAGAGCACCGGACCCACGGAACGCCGGTACGGGTACTCGAGCACGTGCGGCGCCGAGAGGACTTCCTGGTCTTGCGTCTGTCGACTCATTCATTCCTCCAAAGGCGAGGCCTGCCAGAAGACGCGAAACGCTCGGCGTCTTCGTTTCGAAGCGATCGGGTCAGCGCTCGTCCGGGCCCAGGATCAGCTCCGCACCCACGCGGACCTGCTCGACCACGGCGCGCTCGTTGTGCAGGCCGGCCGCCCAGCCGACCAGCGCCGAGAACCACGTGTGCATGAGCGTCTGCGCGATGTCGCGCTCGCGCTGTTCGAGGCGATAGCCGGAACTCGGCTCGCGGCGCTCGCGGGCGCGGCCGCCGGACGTGCCCGCGTCGAGCGGCGCCGACAGATCCGGCGGCTCGCCGCGCAGCGCCGCCGCCACCAGCCGCGCCATCCGGAGCTGGAACGCCGCCACCTGGACCGCGAGATCCTCGGACCCGGTGAGCGCACGGATCAGCGCGCGGGCAAAGCTCGCCCGTCCCATCAGCGCTCGGCTAGTGCGGCGGAAGAACTCGACGACGCGGCGATACGGCGTCGCCCCGGCCGGGGGCCGGGCAGCGAGCGCCTGCTCGAGCCGCGTCACCTCCTCGTTCAGCGCGAACAGGAGGATGTCCTCCTTCGACCGGAAGTACTTGTACAGCGTCCCGAGCGCGACGTCCGAGCGCTCGGCGACATCGCGCAGGCGGACCGCCTCGAAGCCGCCCTGCTCGGCGAGTTCGACGGCGGCGTCGACGATCCTGCGCATCCGGCGCAGTTGGTTCGCGGCGAGCCGGGCGACCGGCGGGTCCGACGCAGTCGTCCTGGCGACTTCCTCGCCGACGGGATCCATGCCGCGTTCCACCGCCGCATCCGGTATCCGCGGGGACGCGGGGGCGCTCGGCGCCGCAGGACTGGAATCGGCCGGACGGGGGCGGGCCATGGAGTCGGATTAGAACATGTTTCATTCCTGCGGGCAAGCCGTCGGGGCGTGGATCGGGCGCACTCGTCGAGAGCCCGGGCGGAGGAGACACCCTCCGGCCAAGGTCCTCGCCGGCGCTGTTTCGTGCCCTGCGCGGCGACGGCAGGCGGCTGCGGAGTTTGGCCTCCGGGTGTCTCCTCCGCCCGGGCACGGGGCTTCCGTGCCATCCGTTTCCGACAACGCGCTCAGCGGATCAGGACGCTGCCCAGCAGCCCCTCGAAGTCGGCATCCGCGGTCACGAGCGTGGCCCGGTGGCGGACGGCCGTGGCGTAGACGACGGCATCGGCCATCGCGAGTCCATGCGCGAGCGAGATGTCAGCGGCCTCGATCGCGAGACTCTCATCGAGCGCGACGATCCGCGCGCGATGCATCGCGGCAACCGCCTCGACCGCGCGTTCCTCCGACAGATCCCGTCGGACGACCTTGTAGACCTCGTAGAGCTGGATCGAGGAAACGATCTGGGCTTCGCGACCCTCCAGATACGGCGCGAATGCGTCCGCGCGCGATCTCTCGGCGAGATACTCGATCCAGCCGCTCGAATCGACGAGGATCAGAGTCGGTCTTTCTTCTCGCGCAGGCCGCGGGGACTCGTCCCGCGCGCGATCCCGCGCCGGCTCCGGATCGGGCGCTGCGGAACCAGGTAGATCACGCCGTTCTTGTCGAGGACCGTCAGCTTCGTGCCCGGCGCGAGACCGAGCCGATCGCGGATCGCTCGCGGAATCACGAGCTGGTACTTGGTCGAGAGAGTCGCCGTCTCCATCTTACGAGAAGATTATCGATACGTTTTCGGTATGTCAACGGAGGAGAACCATCGATCGTCCACTCCTCGAACGCGGCGGCCGGTTCGCGCGAACTCGCCGGGCGGCGGTGATGTGAGCGAGGGCAGCGCCGCCGTCGTCCGGAGCGGCGCTTTTCGTTGCTCAGACGCACACGGTCCTCCGCACCACTCCCGCATGACCGGTGCTAGCTTGCCGCGATGGATCCGGACGAGAGAGCGCGGCGAGCTCGGTCGAATGCTCGGGTCATCCGCCCCGGAAGCGAAGCGGCCGAACACCTCGAGCAGGACGACGTCCGCTACTGGCTCTCGCTGTCGCCCGCCGAGCGCTTCCTCCTGGCGCTGCGCCTTTCCCTGGAGCAGTGGAGACTCAATGGCTGGGATCCCCGCGCTGGCGGCCGACCTTCGCGATCTGTTGAGAGCGTTCGCCGACCATGAGGTGCGCTTCCTGATCGTCGGCGGCTACGCGCTCGCCGTCCACGGACATCCTCGTGCGACGGGCGACCTCGACGTCTGGATCGATTGCAACCGCGCCAACGCCGCGCGCGCGTACGAGGCGCTTCGCTCCTTCGGCGCTCCGCTCCACGAGCTCACGCTCGCCGATCTGCAAACGCCCGGGACCGTCTATCAGATCGGTCTTCCGCCGCTCCGCATCGACGTCCTGACCCGCATCACGGGCGTCGAGTTCGAAGCGGCGTGGCGCGATCGACGCGACACCGCGATCGACGATCTCACGGTCCCGGTGATCGGCCGGGACGCGCTCCTGGCCAACAAGCGAGCGCTCGGCCGCAGGCGCGACATCGCGGACGTCGAGTTGCTGGAGAGCAGCGAGGAAGACTGAGCCCGAGCGCGGCTAGGGTCCGCGAGTGGAGCCGTTCACCAGCCCAGCTCAACCCGGCTCGAGCCGAAGATGCTCGGCGCGCGAGAGCGGTTCGGCTCGCGCGCCGGCTTGCGTCAGGCCCACCCTTGGAGTATTCGATTGGTCATACCAAAGTCGGACCCGAGAACATGGCGAAGCCGGCGGCCAAAGCGGCCACGAACAGAGCGGCCACGAAGGTTGCGGTCAGCATCCCCGACGCGTTGTACCGCGCCGTCGAGCGCGAGCGCCGTCGCACGGGCGCGAGTCGCAGCGCAGTCGTGCAAGAGGCACTCCGCGACTGGCTGCACCGCGGCGCGCGGGCGCAGCTCGTTCGTGATTACGAGGACGGCTACCGGGTCCGTCCCGAGGGAGAGCACGAGGCCATGGCCGCGCTCGCAACGGCTGCCTCTGCCTGGAGCGACGACGAGGAGGAGTGGTCATGCGGCGCGGGGAGATCTGGTGGGCAGAGCTCCCTGCGCCCGTCGGGCGCCGCCCCGTCGTACTGCTCTCCCGCAACGAGGCCTACGCAGTCCGAGCGCTCGTGATCGTCGCACCGATCACGTCCCGCATTCGGCGCATCCCGACCGAGGTGGCCCTCGGTCGAGCCGACGGCCTCCCGCGCCGTTTTGTCGCGAACCTCGACACGGTGACGACGATCCCGAAGCGCGCACTGACGAAGCGGTTGACTGCGCTCGCGCCGGAGAAGCTCGCGGCCGTGGAGCGCGCGCTCTGCTTCGCGGTCGGGCTCGTGTGAGTAGCGGGCAGCACCTGCCGGCCGAGGTGCAGCGTGCGCTCGGATTCGGCCGCGTCAGGGCTCGCCACGGAGTTCCTCGAAGCGAGCGCGCGCGCGGTCGAGGTCTTCGACCTCGTAGAACTCGGCGCGCGTGATCCGGCCCGCCGTGACGGTGTAGAGGTTGAGATACTCGCTCTCGAACTCGCCGCCGTCCGGGATCCTTCCGGTTCGCCGGACGAGCGTGATCGCACCGTGGCGGTCCAGCGCGGGCCAGACCCAACCGGCCTCTACCGTCGTGTCCGGGGCCAGCGCCCACAGGGCGACGAGGCTGTCCGCGTAGGCGTCGGCGCCCTCGATCCGGCCCATGCCGGTGCGGCGGTGGTCCTCGACCACGAGCTCGTCGGCGAAGTGCGCACGCCAGCCACCGCGGTCGTACGCGTTGAACGCGGAGACGAGCTCGACCATCGGCGCCGCCACGGCCGCCCGCTCCGGATCGATCGCCGACCAGCGCGCCCACGCCTCGCGGCGGGCTGCATCGAGGTCGTCGATGTCGAACATCACCGTGCCGGTGAAGCGCCCGGACGCGTCGACCTCGCTCACGCCGATGTACTCGATCTCGAAGCGCCCGTCCGACGGGCCGCCCGACCAGAGCAGCGCCTCGACGGCGACTCGCTCACCGGCCGTGCCGATCGAGCGGCGCCGTACCCGAGCGCCCATCGCCACGCGTTCGCGTGCCGACGCGATCAACAGTTCGACGTCGCCGGAGAGAAGTGCGAGCCGCCTCCTGTCTTCGAACGTGCACCCCGGCGCACAGAGCGCGCGCAGCGCGGCCCAGTCGCCGGTCGCGTAGCCGCCGTCGTAGGCGGCTTGCCAGCGATCCATCGCCGCGTTCGCGGCGTTCGGCTTCGCGAGCGCTGCAAGAGGATCCCGAGGCGCCGCTTCCCGCGCGCAGAGCGCCGCGAAGCGCGCGAGTGCCTGCTCGATCTGCTCGGGATCGTAGAGGTCGTTGCGAAGCGGCCGGTGGCCGGCGTCGAGCTCGCTCACGACGACGAACGGGAGTTCGTAGCGGGCGCCTTCGCGGGTACCCTGAAAGACGACTTGCGAAAGCGTGCAGCCCCGGCCGAAGCGATGGTGCTGCCAACGCACGATGGTGTCTGGAGCGAGCTCGAGCAGCGCGCGGTCGGACTGCGCCCACGCTTCGCCACCTCGGGTCGCGCCGAGCACGCCGATGGGCCGGTGATCGTGTTCTTCGAAGCCGGGCGCACACATCCCGGCCACGGCCTCCCAGTCGCGATTCGCGATCGCCTGGAGGTAGTGGAGGATCCGCGCCGCGTGGATGCCGCCCTCGCCGGCCTCGTAGCGCGCGTCGAGCTCGGCGTAGGCGGCGCCCTGATCGTCCTCGTCGAAGCGCACGTACGCGACGATGCGGCCGCGCTCGTCCACCTCCGTCACGAGCAGGACGGCGATCTCGCTCGGGCCGACGTCGCCGTCGGTGAACACGAATGTGGAACGCACCAGCGCCAGTCGCTCGCCGCGCGTCGCGAGTGCAACCGACTCCCCGTGGATCTCGCGTCCGTCGGCGACCTCGCGCGTGAACGCGACGTAGCCGGCGCGGTCGAAGTCGAGCTGCACCATGCGCCGCCGGTCGAAACAGCGGAATGTTTCCGCGAACCGGGCCTCGAAGCCCGCCCAATCGTGGGCGACGAGACACGCGATGACGGGCTCCGCCGTCGCGGTTGCGGCGTTCGCGAAGTGCGGAGTGGGGGCGGCGGCATTCTGCTCGGCGAAGCGTGCGAACGCGGCATTCCGTTGCTCGAGTTCCCACACATCCAGGCGTCGCTGGCGACCGTCTTCGTCCAGCTCAACGACACAGATCAATGGCGACTCGAAGGCGCCGCCATCGCGCGTGCCGTGCCAAACATGCTGCCAAAGCAAGCCGCCCGCGGACAGAAGCAGGTGGTCGAAGCGCGGCCGCACGTCCGGGGCGAGTTCGACCAACTCCCGCAACGTCGGAGTCCACGCGCCCGCGCCGCGCAGCGTTCCCCAGCCGACCAACCGGTGGTCGCGCGCCTCCTGGCCGGGCGCCTGCAGCGCGGTCATCGCGTCCCAGTCGCGGTTCGCGAACGCGCGCCGGAACTCGGCGATCCACGCCGACACACGCGGATGTGACGCGGCTTCACCGACC
>CAYOHN010000112.1:0-10651 GCA_964403735.1 uncultured Spirochaetales bacterium
CATCGATCCAGGGACGCAGCCGTCGGTACGCCGGCGCGAGCAGAACCAGCAGCCCGAGGGTCACGAGCAATCGAGCGGCGCCGTCCGCGACCGGCGCCTCTGCCGCGACGAAGCTCGCCAGCTCCGGGACCGCGAACGCAACGGTCCCGACGAAAGCGACACCGAGGAGAGACGCCGACGCCGTTGCGCTCAACAACCGATCAATGTCGAACGCGCCCGCGCGGACGATCGCAACGAGCAGGAACACGGCCCAGATCCCCGCGGCCGCCGTCCCGAGCGCAAAGGCGACGTCGAAACCGTCCCAACTGGGCCACACGAGGAGGGCGAACTGCGCGGCGGCCAGCGGGGAGGCGCTGATGGCGGCACCATAGAGCACCCACTTGAGTCGCCGGCGACCGATGGGCTCGGCGTAGGCGTAATTCCGAGCGAGCAGCGCGACGGTGCCGAGCAGGAACCCTCCGTGCAGGGCCTGCGACGCGACGGCGAGATGACGAGGCTCGATCGGGATGCCCCACCAGTAGCTCGTACGGACGGCCAGCATGCCGGCGGCTCCGACCCACGGCCAACCCCACCACGCGCGCGCCGCGGCCGGAACCTCGGAGGGAAAGAGCCGTGCCCAGCGCAACAGCAGCAGACCGACGAGCGGCCCGCCGGCATTCCACAGCCACAGCGAAATCCGGCTCTTCCACGCGGGCCCCCCGTAGAACTGCGACATCAGGATGGCGTACCCGAGCATCGCCACTGCGAACCGCTGCGCATCCGGACGCCCCGGCGCGCGCAACACGATGACGACGAGCAGGAGCGCTCCGATCCCGATCACGAGCGGCCGGGACCATGCGTACGGCCGCGGCCGCGCGCGGATCGAGGTCTCGCGCCGGACGCCGTCGCGCTCGAAGATCAGCGGAGCCTCGCCGCCGTCTCCGACCGCCTCGAGCGCGAGCGCGTCGAACTCGACGTAGCCCGCCCCGCGCAGATCGGTCTCGCCGACCCGCAGCAGCCGGTCGCCGGGCAGCAGGCCACTGCCGGCGCTGTCGGTTTCGACGCGGTAGCCGCCGACCGTCGGAGGGCCTCCGTCGCGATCCGCGAGCGCCCAGACCGGCAGCTGCGCCAGCCCGGAGCGGCGCACCTCGTGGACGTGGAGCGCGAAGCACACGAGGAACACCGGGACGAGGATCCCGAGCAGCAGCCGGTCATCGCGGGTCAGCGAGGGCATGCGGACTCCTGACCGCGATAGGCTACCCGGACTCGGGACGGGCCGCGCTCAGCGGCGGGTGCGCGCCCGCTGCCGTCCGAGCACCAGCAGCACGGCCGCTGCGACGCCTCCGGCGAGTCCCTGCGACGGCTCCGGGATGAACACCCTGTCGATGGTCGTTTCGCTCGCCGCACCGGACGCGAAGTCGCGAGTCGCCGTCGCGTTGAACGCGACGGTCTTCGCGCCGGCCGGCGCCACCACGTCCGTCGTCAGCTTTCGCCAGATCCCGTCGGGCGGCGAGGATCCGAGGGAATCGTTGCCGACCACAGCCCCCGTACAGTTGTCGCTCGAGCTCCAGAGGACGTACGCCGAGCCCGGCTGGGCGCCCTCGGTCCGGATCCACACGGACGGTTGGTACGGCACGCCTTCCTGCACCTTCACACAGCTCGACGTCAGCCGGCCGCTCGTGGCCGCGGCTCCCAGCGGCGGACTCGTGACCCGCCCGGAGCCCGTGTTCGCTGGCGCCAAGGGGGAATCCCAGTCCCAGTCGCAGATCCCTCCGTTGGTGCAACGCCAGCCGAACAGATCCGTCTCGAAGTCCGGGTTCACGATCTGTTCGAGCGGCGGCAGCGTCAGCGGCGGCGGCTGGTTCTGCTCCGGGTCGACCGTCAACTCGTCCAGGATGGTCTCGCAGTAGAACGAGCCGGCGGTGAACGGAGACGGATTGATCCCGGCGCCGATCCCGAGCGCGTCTTCGGTGCCGATCAGATCTCCGGTCAGCGGCGGGAAGTCGTTTCCGAAGCGTTCGAAGACCTGCGACGTCGAGAAGTTCAGGAACTTGAACGGCGTCTGCGCGGTCTGCGTGTTGACGAAGGACGTGCCGCCGACGGCATCGAAGTGCGTGTAGAAGCCGAGCGACGTGAAAGCGCCGGTCACGCCGACGTCGCTGAAGATGCCGCCGCACAGCGCCGTGAAGCAGCCGTACTCTCCGTTCGGCCCGTACGCGACGCCGAACGCCTGCGATTCGGTCGCGACCGCGCCGATCCCGTTGCCGCCCGCCCACGTGAAGGCGGTGTCACCGCCGGTGATACCGTCCGCGATCACGGGGCTGTACAGCGTCTGGCACTGCTGCGCGGTGATGGCGCCCTCGTTGGGATTCGGGAAGCACTGGAACGGCGCGTTGCAGCTCTCGGTGAAGCAGGCTTCGCAGGAAAGCATCTCAGCGCACGGCTTGAACGCCGAGCAGCCTTCGCCAACGGTGCGCTTCCGGCGACACACCTGCGGGACGCCGGCCTGACAATAGAGCCCGGGGCCACACGGCGCCGTGACGTCGCAGGTCTCGCCCTCGCGCGCCGGCTCATGCGAACAGGTCAGCGCGAGCGTGCACTGGAGCCCGTCCTCACAGTCGATCCCGACGCCAGGCGCGCAGCTCTCGTTCGGACCGGACTTCGGCAAGGAGACGAAGCCGTCGCTGCACAGGCCGAAGCGGACATCGAGCCCGGCATCGCAGCCGGGCGTACACCACTGCGACGTCTCCTGCGGGCACGGGATCTGGCCCTCGGCGCTGCAGTCGTTGCAGCTCGGACGTGAGTCGTAGCAGCCGCTGGAGACCTTCACGTCCTTGATCGGCCAAGGGCAGTCGATCGTGATCGGAAACGGGCTACCGCTGTAGCTCGTATGCCCGGCGTCGCAGGACGCTCCCGACGTGCAAGCCGGCTGCAGATGTCCGCCGCACGAACGCTTCACGACGCCGCAGAACGTGCGCGTGCGCGCCTCCGCAATCGAGGCAAAGCCGGCGACGAAGAGCCCGAGCAGCAGCAGCCAGGCCAGGCGGGAAAAAGAGAAACGAAACGATTTCGACATGGCACGCTCGCAGTGGGAACCGCAGGGGAGACGTAGAGCCCAGCCCCCGTCTTCCCGAGCAGCCTACGCCTGCGGCCCCTTCGCTGTCGTACCCCGAACGGACTAGTCCGAAAGGACTCCCCGACCGCGATGCGTCCCGCGACCAGGAAGTGCTCGATCGGCGCAGCGCATCGCGCCCTTACGCAGAGCGTCAGAACCGAGGCTTCTCGTCGGCGTCCCGCGGATCTCGAATGCAGCCGCACGAAAGCGCCTGGCCCCTGCACGCAGGACAGCGTTCCATGTCGCAACCCGGGACGTGGAACTCGCCTTTGATGGCGGCGCAATCGGAGCAAGGATCGCTGGCACTCGCCCAGCCTCGCCCCTCGGCTCCGTAGCGGAGGCGGCGCAGGACCCGGCCTTCGATCCCCACAGTGGTCTGGCGCTGGGCCGCCGCGACCTCTGCCGGCCACTTCGGCGCGACGCCCTGACCGCGAAACATCACGAGCAACTGGCCTCCGTCGGGCTGGTCTCCGTCGGAATCGTGCGTCAAGAGATGGCTCTCGCTTCGGGACCGAGCGGGGTGGCGGTCAAGGAGGGTCGGCCGGGTTCGCGCGCGGCGCAACGGCGGACGGGCGTTCACTGCGTGCCGGTCGCGATCGTCCGGGCCTCCGTCGTCGCGGCAGACACGGACAGACACGGGACCGGGAGTACCATGTCCGGGTGCTGCGCCCGTCGCCGACTCAGGAAGAGCGGACCTGGTACTCCGAACCGGGGCCGTTGACTGACATCTCGGCGTACGCGAGCTGGCTGGGCGGACTGCCCGACGATGTGTCGTCGCTGTGCCGTGTCGTTCAGGGTCTCCTTCTGCATGGCCACCTCGGGCCGCTCTATGGACTGGATCTCTCGCAGCAGCGGCGGGAGTCCGAAACGAATCTTCGCAGTGCGGGCGAGCGCCTCGACCTCATGCTGCGATGCGACGACCGGCCGCTGGTGGAGCCCCGCCTTCCGGAGCATCGGCAGCTCGGCACCTGTCGCGACTTCACCCTGCTGTTGTGCGCATTCCTCCGCTGGCAGGGCCGGGTGGCTCGCGCTCGCTGCGGTTTCGCGGACTACTTCGCGCCGAGCCGCTACGAAGACCATTGGGTGTGTGAGGTCTGGGACGAAGAGGCGGAGCGCTGGCGGATGGTGGATGCGCAGATCGACGAGATCCAGCGTCGCGTGTTCGGGCCGGCCGACGCGCTCGACGTCAGTCGAGACGAGTTCCTCGCCGGCGGCGAAGCGTGGACCGTGTGTCGATCCGGAAGGCTGGATCCAGAGCGGTTCGGCCTGACGACGATCAACGAGTCGGGTCTCTGGTTCGTCTGTGGAAACCTGGTTCGCGACGTGGCCGCTCTCGCCAAAGTCGAGCTGCTTCCGTGGGACACGTGGGGAGTCATGCATCACCCCTCGCTCGGAACGAATCCGATCTCGCTCGGCACGGAGGAGGTCGTTTCGCGCTTGCCGCCCGAGGAGCTCGCCGAGCTGGACCACGTCGCCGCCATCACTTCGGACGGGGGCGACTTGCGCGCGATTCTCGAGGTCTACGAAGACGCGCGCTGGCGGGTGCCGCCGACCCATCCTGCACTCGCATCCGGTGGCGCCTGAACCGCTTCTGCTGTTGGACGACCGGGACCCTGCGATCACCGCAGCGCCCGCGGATGCACGGGGTTCCTGAGCGCTCGCTGCCGAACGATGCGGTAGCCGCCCGACAGGTAGTTCGGAAGCGCGTGGGGGTGATCGTCTGTGGCCGTGTGCAGCCAGACCTTGCGTGCTCCCGTTGCGAAGGCCTTAGCGGTCGCGTCGGTGAGCAGGTCACGCCCGAGCCCCCGACCGTGATACCGCGGAAGCAGGCCGAAACCCTCGATCTTGACGCCGCGAACCGAGGTGGTCAGGTCGAAACACCCGGCGTCTTCCCCCGATACGGACGCGATCCAGAACGACACGGCCGGCTGCCGAAGGTGACGGCGCCATCGCCCGCAGTCCCAGCGCGAACGCTCGGTCCAGAATCCGGCCCCCACCTCCGACCAGAGGCGCCTACACCGAGCGACATCGTGGTCCGCGAGGAGCGTCCTCAGTCCGCCCGTCGCGGATGCTCTCGCCTGGAACGAGTCCGGCGTGCATTCGAGCGTGTAGCTCCGGTGAACCATGGCGCGCACCTCCCGTACGACTCAGCACCTGATCGCAGCGCTTACCCACGGCGCAACCTGGTCCCGCACTGCGGCCTCGCTGCAACGGACGGCATCCATCTCGAGGACCGGCATCCGCGAACGCCGTACCAGTCGGTCGCACGTTCCTCGATAGGCGGCGTAGAGAGAAACGAGTGCAGACATTCCTTGGAGACTGCGCGTGACAGCGTACGGCGTCGTCGAGGAGTAGGCGGCGATCCGCGAGACGATCTCTTCTCCCTTGCGGCGAATCAGCTCCTGTTGCAGGTAGAGGACGGCGTCCGGCTGGGTCAGGTAGACGAGGCAGGGAGAGAGCGGCGCCAGGCACCGCTCGACGGCGGGGAGGTAGGAGTCGATCTCGTCGTCGGATCGCTCGTACTCGATCAGAAAGCGAACGGTGCTCTGGAAGAAGCAACCCTCGAGAATGAAGACCTCCGGGGCTTCGGAGACCTGCGCGCGGGTCGAGAACGCCTCCCAGCGCGCGATGCATCGCTCGGCGTAGCCCCGCTGCCTCGCGGTGCGCATCGTGGGCCTGTCGATCGCGGGATGATCTCGCTGGAGCTCCGGGATCCACACGGCGTGGCTCCCCTCGACTCGGAGTCGAGCGCAGAGCCATTCCGCCAGCGAGGTCTTGCCCGAGCCGGGAAGCCCCTCGATCAGGATCAGTCGCGTCCGCTTCTGCATGGCTCCGCTCCGCGCTGGCGACGGATCGACTCTGCGCTGCGCTGCGATTGCTGAGAGGGTGAGCCTCTCGCGAACCGCAACCGGATGCGGTCTCGCGCGGCGCCCCGCCTACTCTCGAGAGGCGTCCGGTCCGAAGCCCGGCACCCATTCCTCGAATTGCGGCGCGTCGTCCGTGATCGACCACCAGGGTGCCTTCGAACCGACGAAGATGTGGAGCGCGGGTCGGACCTGCGGATCGTCGTCCAGGAGTCCCATACCCCGGGCAGCCACGCTGCGCCTCACCCGCAAGGATCGAGACGCAGCGTGACCGTCTCGGGGCCCGGTCCGTCTCCGAACATCCCGAGCGCGCCTCCGAGCCGTTGCACGGCGTACTTCTCCTGACGCAGATCGAAGGTGCGCCGATTCGCAGTGGGATCTTCAATGAGCCGGGGAACCACACAACGCGTCGCTCCCGCACGCAGCAACTCGAGCTTCGCACCGTCGAGGGCGTATCGATCTGCTTTCGAGCGCGGCATCGAGACCCATTCGACGCCTTCGTGATCGACGATCCACAAGCGCAGCTCGGCCTCCTCGGCGTAGAGGACGACGACCTCCTCGGCTTCCGCGAACGCACCGTAGAGCGCGAAGAACAGCACGACGGGGGAGGCGACGAGCGCGACGACGCGCGCGACCCCTGGCGTACCACGCGCGAACAGCACTCCGGAGATCACGAAGCAGAGCAGCCCACCCACGAGACCTCGCCCGGGGATCCCGTAGGGGCCCGCGTGCTGCAGCGGAACCAGGAAGGCTGCCAGGCCGGCGCACAGCGTCAGCGTGGCTACGATCGTGGCCCCGATGGATCGCGATCTCCGTTCGCTCATCGACGTGATCCTCACTTCGGTTTTCCGTGATCCGCCTCGACCTCAGCGTGCCGGAAGGGACGAGGAGACAGTCCCGTGGTGACGAGACTACCTGCGTCCGGGCGTACGAGTCAAAGACCTGGTCAGCGGTCGATGACGTCGGCATGCTTCCCCCGTCTCCCGCTCCCTATGACAGATGCCAGTTCTCCCCGTAGAGCCGGGCCGACAGCCGGCGCGCGATCGCAAGTGACGCCGCGTTCGTCCACGACGTGCTGTACAACGCGAGCCGGCCCGACCGCTGCACGGCGCGCGCCCAACATGCGACGGCCGCGGTTGCCAGGCCCTGCCCTCGAAACGACGCAAGCGTCTAGACGCCCGCCTCGGCGGCGAGCGCCGTTCGCCCTCGCGGTGCGTGGCAGATCGCCGCCGGCTGCCTGCCGACGAACGCGATGGCAACGGGCGCGATGGCATCGAACTCGTCCGGCAACCAGGGAAAGACGTCGCGCCAGCGCGAGCACTCGTCGGCAGCCACCTCGCGCGCGCGGACGTCGCAGGGAAGCCGATCGGGCAACACGAAGGCGGGGCCGCGGTACTCGCTCTCCACCGGCGCGAGCAGCGAGAGCGCGCGCTCCCGACAGGCAGGAGGGGAGCCGGCGCGGCGCGGAGTGACGATCCGCGGCTCGGCGGCGCAGAGGCGGCCGAGCGCTTCGCTCGTGGCTGCATCGAGGTCCCGCCGCAGCGCCCAGACGTTGCCGTCTCCGGAGCGACCGAGGAAGAGACGCGGCGCCGGTCGAGGCGTGGGATCCCGGGTCGCCGTGAGCCGACCCCGTGCTTCCCGGTTGAGCAGGACGTCGAGCTGGAGTTCGATGAGCGAGGGCACGGTGGCGGGAGGTCTCCGCTGGAGTCGCAGGTCACCGCGCGACGTCGTCCCCTGCGCTTCCCCTTCCGATCGCGCCCGGATGCTGCGGCAGCGCGTCCGTGATCGTGACCCACGGTGCCTTCGACGCGACGAAGATGTGGGCCCGCGGTGCCAGGCCGGGATCCTCGTGATCGTCACCTCGCTGTTCAGGCTTGCTGGATCCAGACCCGAAGAGAGCCGAGGGACGAAAACCCGAGGGCGCGCGACGCCGCGAGGTCCTGTCCCGTCTCGTAGCCAACCAGCGGAAGACCCGGGAACACGTCTGCCGCGGCGTCGATGCACTCCGCGCGGGCGGAACTGGGCTCCTTCCCGTGCACGAAGAAATTCGAAAGACCCACCGCAGTGTCGGTTCGATTGGCGGTGACACCCGCATCGACGGCACCACTGCGGGTTCGAGGGTCACGAGATTCGGGTAGTACAGCGGCGCCGGCGTCCTGTGTCAGCCAATGCGCGTCGAACCACTCACCCGGCGCTCCGTGCGCGCTGCACACCGCGTCGCACCAAGCGGCGTTGTTCCTGGCAGCGTCAGCGACTCCGATTCTACCCTTCGTGTCCATCGTGGACCCTCACGGAAGCGTGGTCGAACGAAGAAGTTCCGCTCGCTCGCGGAGAGGTTGCCCGATGTTCCATCTGCGCCGCGACGATGAGTGACAGGAGCCAGGCGCCGACGAGCCAACCGAGTTCCGATTCCGAGCTGCGGCCGAGCGCCGCCGATGTCAGGATCCAAGCAGCCGGCGGCAAGGAGCCGAGTACGAAGACCCGGCGGATCTGGGCAGAGAGCCGATAGACGTTGCGTACGTTCTGCGCGCGCCACCGGTTCGCGACGCTTTCCGCGCACTGCATCTCTTCGGGTGGCACGACGACGACACTGTGCCGCTCTCTGCCTCCGCCGTGCGTGACGACGGGACCCTCGAGATCCTCCACGAACGAGCGAACGTCGTGGCGATCGAGCTCGCGAGCGAGTTCCCTGGCAGACTCGGCGGTTCCAGAGAAAAGAAGCTGCCAGTCCAGCATTCCCGCTCCCCGATCGCGGACCTATGGCCCAGCGCGGACCGGCGGCTCGTTTGCGCTGGGCCGCCCTGATCGCCGACGCGAGCCACGCCGGCCGTGGTCAGCACGGTACCATGAAACGCACCGAACCGAGCAGGCGCGCCGCTGCTGCCACCGCCGGCTAGGACCCGGGCTCCCCGCGATCGAGGAAATAGACCAGCTCGGGGTCATTCGGATCGAGATTGCGGCTGACCTCGACATCGGCGAGAGTGGCTTCGCGGATTGCAATCATTCGCGCTCCGACGGATCGTCGTTCCGCTGTGTCAGCTCCGTCGTGTAGGACACGAACTCGGGAGCTGCGGCCGTGGCCAGACGTACCAGCAGCTTCGTACCAGGGCGCCGCCGTGAGTCTCCATCGTGGAGACTTCTGCGCTGCGCGTCCCCAGGCGCTCGTAGAAGCGTCTCGCGGAGGTGTTGGCTTCCAGGACCAGGAGATACACGCCCCGATCGGGGTAGCGAGAGACGAGCCAGGCCCCTGTCCGCTTCATGAGCGCCTCGCCGATGCCCTTGCGCGCGAAAGCGCGGGCGACGTGGAGATTGTCGATAGAGGATCCCCTGCGGCAATCGTGCGCGCCGTATGCGCAGACGAACCCGGCGAGCTCCCTCTCGGCGAATGCCATCTGGACGAAGTGGTCGTCGCGGCTGTGGCCGAGCCTCTCGCGCCACACGCGCAGCCGTTCCGCAGGTAGATCTCCGTCGAGTGATTGCACTCTCATTGGGATTCGATACCGCGATTTCGACGAGGGCGCAGCTCGACGCGACGCTCGTCGAAAGCGGCCGCGGATCCTTGCGCCGGGGCCGGGTCGCGGGCGGGAGTGGACGAAGAACCTCTAGAAGAGCAAGAATCGCATCCGTCTTTCCTCTTGACTTTCGTCTTTTCTTCGCTTACCTTTGTTCCTGTTGCGAGGGGGGGTCGGGAGTGGCGCTGTGGAGGTCAAGAAGGCCGGGGAGGCGGAGCGCGCGATCGCGCCGGATCGCGGTCGGATCGAGAAGAGCCTCACGGCGGAGTCCGAGCTCGCCCGGCTGACGGCCGCGGGCGGTCCGCTGCGCCGGACCCTCGCCGCAATCTGTGCGCGGCTGCTCGACACGCAGGCGATCGAGCGACTGTGCTACGCGCGGCTCCGCGACTACGCCCGCGAGCGCGCGGGGGTCTCGGCGCGGCAACTTCAGGACCTCGCGCATGCGCACCGGGCGTTCGCGACGCTGCCGCTGCTGGAGCATGCGCTCGTCGCGAACGAGCTGCCGTGGAGCAAGGTGCGGCTGCTGGTGCGCGTGGCGACGGCGGAGAATGAGGCGAGCTGGATCGAGCGCGCCCGCATGCTGTCGATCCGGCGGCTCGAGCAGGAGGTGCGGGCGGTGCGCGGGCCTGCGGAGGGGGTGCTCGACGCCGGGGCGGATCCCCCGCGCGTTCCCGTCTCGCTTCGCTGCACGCCCGCCGTACACGAGCAATGGCTGATGGCTCGCGAGTACGCCGAACGCGTGTCCGGCCAGCGGCTGCGCGAGGACGAGGCGCTCGAATGGGTGACGGCAGAGGCGCTGTCGGCGGTGTCGATCGATGCGTCGCGGATCGGGGAGGTGGAGCCGGCGCGGGCTCGGTGCGTCGAGGCTGCCGCATGTGAAGAGCCTCCGCTCGGCAAGTGTGTGCGCGCGCCGGTGCCGGAGGTGCTGGCGGACGAAGCGGCGCCGCTCGATCCGCTGCTCGTCGGGCTCGACGAAGCCGACGCGTTCGAGCTCGATCGCCGGCTGCGCGCGGCGATCCGCCGCGAGCAGACGCTCGATGCGGCGATCGCGCCGCTGCTGCGGATCGTCACGTCGCGTCACTATGTCCCGTTTCCTCACTATGCGTCTCTTCAATATGAACGGGAGCATGCGTACTGGAAGCTCTCGGACTTCGCCGCCGAGGCGCTCGGGATGTCGCCGA
>CAYOHN010000113.1:0-9338 GCA_964403735.1 uncultured Spirochaetales bacterium
GTCCGCGCGAGCCGGTCGAGCAGCAGAGCGAGCGCCTCGGTTTCCGTCAGCAGGGTGCCGTCGCGGTCGACGACTGCGTAGCGATCGGCGTCGCCATCGTTCGCGAGTCCGAGCGCGCGTCCGCGGTGCGCGCGCACGCGCGCGACCAAGCCCGTCAGGCGAGTCGCAGTCGGATCGGGGCTCCCCCCTCCGAAGCGCGGCGATCTCTCGCCGCGCCGCAGCTCGACGGGGACCCCGAGGCCGCGCAGCGCGCGGTCGGTGACGCCGGCCCCCGTCCCGTGAAGCGCGTCGTAGACGACGGTTGGCGGATCGCGGCGAAAGACGTCGCCGTCCACCCACGCCGTGAGTCGGGATAGGTAGGGGCCGACGAGATCGATCGCTGCCTCGGTCGAGCGCGTCGACCGCGCGCGGGGTTCGGTGTTGGGCGCGCGCGCGGCGCGGCGGATCTGGGCCTCGATGTGCCGCGCCTGGTCGTCGGTCACGCTGCCGCCGCCGCTCGCGATCACCTTGACGCCCTGATACTCCGCAGGATTGTGGCTGGCGGTGAACACGATCGCGGCGTCTGCCCCCCCGTGTCGCACTCCGCTGGCGACGACCGGTGTCGGCACGGGACTTCTCGCGAACAGGGGGACGTGCCCTTCGGCCTCGAGTTCACGACACGCGAGCGCCGCCAATTCCGGGCCGAGGAACCGCGTGTCGTGCGCCACGAGGATCCGCGCCGGCCCTCCCCGGGGCGGGCGTCCGCCGTGTAATCCCGGATCTCGGAGCCAGCCGGCCAGGCCGCGCACGAAGTCGCGCACACGTGGCAGGGTCACCTCTTCGGTCAGTACGCCGCGCCAGCCGCTAGTACCGAACCGGATGGATCGGCTCACGAGCTCCCGCCGAGCTTGTCCTCGAGCCTCTGCGCGACAATCGGGGGCACGAAGTCCCCGACGTTCGCGCCAAAGCGAACCAGTTCCTTCAGGCGCGACGAACTCACGTAGAAGAACTGCTGACTGGTCATCATGAACACGGTCTCGATCTCCGGGTACATGCGCTTGTTCATCAGGGCCATCTCGAACTCGTATTCGAAGTCCGAGACCGCCCGCAAACCGCGTACCAGCACGCGGGCCCCGATCTGCCGCGCATAGTCGACGAGCAACCCGTCGAAGGAGGTGATCCGGATCCCCGGTTCGGCATCGAGCACCGAGTGCAGGATCTCGAGTCGCTCGTCGATGGGGAAGGTCCCCTGCTTCGCGACGTTGCGCGCGACGGCGACGACGAGCTCGGGGAAGATCGCCTGGGTGCGATGGATCAGGTCGAGGTGTCCGTTGGTCAAAGGATCGAAGCTCGCCGCGAAGAGCGCTCGACCGATCTTGTGCGGCGCCGCCGCGTCTCCGGAATCTCCCGTCACAGCCTCGAACCTCCTCTCGTGCGTTCCCGCGTCTTGCGTTCCAGCGTCGTCCGACGTTGCGGCTGCCCGCAATTCATGCGACTTCCGCCCATCGGCGGCCGTCAGACGGTGGATCACGGTATCGCCGTAACGGCGTTCGTCGAGTTCGACGAGGCCGCCGATCTCCGTCAGAGCCCGGCCCCGGCCGGTCTCGACGACGACCATGGAGCCGGGAGCCAGGACTCCGGACGCGACGAGCGCGCGCAGCGTCCGGTCCGGCTCCTCCGGCGCGGCCCAGGGCGGATCCAGGAACACCAGATCGAAGCGCTCGGGGGATCGCCCGAGCCGGCGCAGCACCGACACCGTGTCGCCGCGCAGGATCCGCGCCTCGCGGCCGATCCCGAGCTGGCTGAGATTGGCGCGAATCCCCGTCGCGGCGGCAGCCGAACGCTCGACGAAGACGACCGCGGCGGCTCCCCGAGAGATCGCCTCGATGCCGAGCGCACCCGAGCCGGCGAAGAGATCGAGAACGCGAATGCCCTCCAGGTCCGCGAGGCGCGCGAACAGAGCTTCCCGTACACGCTCTCCGGTCGGCCGGACGCCGGCCGCCGGCACGCGCAACCGTCGGCCGCCGAGTCGCCCGGCGATTACGCGCAACGGACGCCTCTCCGGTCCCGGCGCTGTCCGAGGACCATCTGCCAGAAGCTCATCTCGTCGCGCACTCCGGAATCCTCCGGAACCCCAGTCCGAACGTCAGCGGTTCCGTCCCGGCAGCCTGCAAGCCCCATCACCCCCTTCGTAGGCGATCCGGATGAACGGTGCGTCATGCGAACCGCGATCGCACGGACGGCAGTCGTCCAGGGAGCACAGATCGGCGTTGCCCCGCGCCGAAGCTCGCCTATCCTGACGCTATTCGGTGGGTGTTGGAAGGCCCGAGGCGTCCCCCGTCCCCCGCTGTTCTGATGTCCCGAAATGATCGGGTTCATTGGAGTGACCGGGTTTCCCGGGGTGACCGGGACGTGCTGGCTCGACGGCTCCTCCGCGACGTCGGTGGGTGTCGTCCGCGACGGTTTCAGTCCGAGTCCCGGCGGAATTTTTTTGATCGAAGCTCCTCGGGAAGTGAAACGTCCGAGAGACACGGATCATCCAAGCCGGCGCCTTCAGTCCGAACTCGAATCAAAGGAGAAAACGAAACACATGACGACCGCGGCAATCGAACGAATCAAGAAGAAGCTTCCGGACCGCCTCGCGGAGGTTCGCGGGGACCGCTCGCAACGCCAGTTCGCGCGCGAGCTCGGCGTTTTTCAGCAGAACGTGAACCGGTACGAGAACGGCACGACGCCGCATGCAGATTTCCTGATCACGCTGGCCGTGAAGGAGAACGTGTCGCTCGACTGGCTGCTGCTCGGCAAGGGCAAGATGCTCAGCAAGGCGCGTTGAGAACGCTGTTGAGAGTTCAAGGCCCGCGGAGCCATGCGTCCCCGCGGGCCTTGTTTCTCGTGTCGTTTGACACGTCTCGGCGCTTCCGAGGAGGTCGATCTCCTCTCGATCCCCTCGTGATGGGTAACGAATTCTCCTCGTTGCCCTCTCGTTGCCTATGGCTGTGCGCATCCGCGCAAATGACTTCGCGGCGAACGGTCCGCGCGGTTTGGTCGATCCTCGTTGATCGCCTAAAATGTCTGGATTGCGTCCTCGCTGGGCACGTACCTCGCTCGGAAAGAAGTGATTCGATTCCCGAGCTGGTGGCCGCCCCCGGGTGTGCCGTCGGAGGTCATCCCGATGACCCTTCACGAATCTCGTATGCTCGCGTCGCTGTGGATCGCGTCGTTGCTGCTGATCGCTGCGCCCTGCTCGCAGACGTCCGACGACTCCGCGCTGGAGGCCGATTCGCTCCTCGCCGAGGCGCACGACCCCGAAGTCGACGCCGTCATCGAGCAGCTCGCGCCTTTGGCGCAGCAGATGGGCGAGGCCGAGCGCGTCGCCGTGGCGTCCGCACTGGTCGAGGCGAGCCGAGAGCACGGCCTGCCGCCGGCTTTCGTCCTCGCCGTGATCGAAGTCGAAAGTCGGTTCGATCCCTACGCGATCTCTCCCGTCGGAGCGCTGGGCCTGATGCAGGTCATGCCCTCCACCGGCGCTCCGGTCGCGCGCCGTCTCGGGATCGCATGGCGCGGGCCGCAGACCCTCTTCGACCCGCATGCGAACGTGAGGATCGGTGTCGCCTACCTGCGCGAGCTGATCGATCGCTACTCCAACATCCGCGCCGCACTCGCTGCCTACAACTGGGGACCGGGCGAAATCGATTCGCGCTTGCGCAGCGGAACGGTGCTGCCGGTGACCTACGTGGACCGCGTGCTGGACGCCTACTCGAGTGGACGGCGCTCCGACTCCTGACGGGCAGCCCCCTGGAACCATCGACCTACGCCAACGCGACGTTCAGGACCTTGACGTCGAGCATGGCATCCTTCAGCTTCCGGATCGGAACGTTCGGCGCGTGCCTCCCCCCTCGAGCCTCCCCGCGCGCCGATCCCGGGAGGTTCGTTGCTCAACGCGATCTGGCTCGGCCTGATTCTCGTCTCCGTCGTCTGCGCTGCGTTTACCGGACAGATGGATGCGACCAAGCTCGCCGCCTTCGAAGGCGCCAAGAGCGGCGTCAGCATCGTGCTCGATCTCGTCGGCGCAATGGTCCTGTTTCTCGGACTCATGCGGGTCGCGCAGGACGGCGGCTTGCTGCGCGCGGTGGCTCGAGCCTTGGCGCCGATCCTGCGGCGCCTGTTCCCCGACGTCCCGCAGGACCATCCCGCCATGGGCGCGATGATCATGAACCTGGCGTCGAACGTGCTCGGACTCGGCAACGCCGCTACGCCGTTCGGACTGAAGGCGATGGTCGAGCTCGACAAGCTGAATCGCACGCCAGGCTCTGCGAGCGACTCGATGGCGCTGTTCCTCGCGATCAACGCCACCAGCGTCGCCCTCCTCCCGACCGGCGTGATCGCGATCCGCGCCGGGCTCGGGTCGACGATGCCCGACGCGATCTGGGGTCCGACCCTGCTTGCCACCAGCGCCTCGACCCTGGCCGCGATCGCGATGTGCCTGTGGCTGCGCCGGCTCCGGATCTTCGCTCCGCGCGCCGGCACCGCGCCGGCGGCCGCACGGCCGGAACCCGTCGCCGCGACCCCCGAGGTGCCGGCGCTGCCCGCGCGCAGCGGCCCGGCGCCGCCGATCGCGCGCGCCGTCCTGGCGATCTTTGCGTTCCTCGTCGTCGTGGCGCTCGGCCGCCACCTGGTGCAGCTCGATCCCGGCGTCCCCCTCGGCAGCGCGCTCCTCGACGTGCTCGGCAGCTGGTTCCTGCCGCTATTCATCGCCGCGCTGCTGCTGATCGGCCTCGCTGGGCGCGTACCGGTGTACGAACGCGCGGTCGAGGGCGGCCGCGAGGGTCTCGAGGTCGCCGTCCGCATCATCCCGTTCCTCGTGATGATCCTCACGGCGCTCGCGATGCTGCGCGCGAGCGGTGCACTCGATCTGCTCGTCTCCGCCATCGATCCGATCACCGGACGGCTCGGCTTCCCGGCCGAGGCCCTGCCGATGGCGCTGCTGCGTCCGCTCTCCGGCTCGGGCGCCTACGGCGTGATGGTCGAGTTGATGAAGACCCACGGCGTCGATTCCTTCCTCGGTGTCCTCGTCGGCGCGATGAACGGATCCACCGAAACGACGTTCTACGTGCTCACGCTCTATCTCGGCGCGGCCCGCGTCCGCGACGCCCGCTACATCCTGTTCGCGGCGCTCGCCGGCGACCTGATGGCCTTCGTCGTGGCGACGGCATCGTGCCGGTGGCTGTTCCCGGAGCTGCTGTGACGAACGACGCGCCGGACGAAGCACTCGTCGCCGAACTCCGCGCGCTCGTCCGGCGCGAGCTCGGGGGGGACGTGACCCGGTTCGAGCCGTTGCGCGGCGGGGTGGGCCACCGGCGTTTCTATCGCCTTCATCTGCTCGGAGCATCGACTCCTCTTTGTGTGGCCCGGATCGATCGAGGAACCCCCGCGCCGGGCGTGCTGCCGGAGCCTCCGCTCGAGCCGACGCGCGCCTTCCTCGCGGCCCACGACCTGCCCGTACCGCGCCGGCTCGGCGGAGATCCCGCGGCCGACATCGACCTGCTCGAGGATGTCGGTACGCGTTCGCTGGCGGACATCGCCGGGACACTCCGGCCGAGCGAACGCCAATCCCTGTACCGCGCGGCCTGCGACCTGGTCCCGAGACTCCAGCGTCTCACCGATGCGAGCGGTCGGCTCCCGGCGTTCGGCCGCCGGCTCGACGCGGCATTGCTGGCGACGAAGGCCCAGCGCTTCGTCGCGGCGAGCCTGCCGAGCGGACTCGGCCGGCCTCCGACGCCCGGCGAGCGGAAGGTCGTGCAGGCCGCGTTCGCCGTGGTCACGGAGGCCGTCACGGCCGCGCCGCTTCGTTTCGCTCATCGCGACTTCCAGAGCGCGAACCTGTTGCTCCGCAATGACGACGGGAAGCCTCGCGAGGATCGCCTGGTGATGATCGACGTGCAGGGAGCGTTCCTCGCCCCGCCCGAGTATGACCTCGTGTGCCTGTTGCGGGATTCCTACGTAGTTCTCGACGACACCGAGGCGCACGCGCTCGCCGAACGCGTGCGGCCCGCGCTGCCCGACGCGCCCGCCGCCGGCGTGTTCGCCGAGCGGTTCGACCTGCTGACGCTCGCGCGCAAGGCCAAGGATCATGCGATGCTCTACGAGGTCGCGAAACGCGGCGACCCGAGCTGGCTGCGCTTCGCCCCGGCGACGCTCGCGTACCTGCGCAGCGCGGCACGGCGCGTGGCAGCGATCGATCCGCGTCTCGAGCGGTTCGGCACACTCCTCGAGCAGCTCGCTGCTGCGGCGTGCGGCCCCGCGCAGGGATCTCGAGGCGACGGGGGCGCCACGTGCGCGCAATGATCCTGGCCGCGGGACTCGGCACGCGCATGCAGCCGCTCTCGGCCTTGCGACCGAAACCCGTCCTTCCGGTGCTCGGGATCCCGCTCCTCGCGTGGCCGCTCGCGTGGCTGGCCCGGCACGGCGTGCGCGACGTCGTGCTCAACGTGCATCATCTGCCGAACGCGACCCGCGCGGCCGCCGAGGCCTGGGCGCCGCCGGGCCTCTCCGTCCACTTCTCCGAAGAGCCCCACCTGCTCGATACCGGCGGCGGAATCCGCCGCGCCGCGGAGTTTCTACGCGAGAGCGACCCCAGCGTGGTCCTCGCCGGCGACATGATCTGCGACCTCGACCTCGCGGGCCTGGTCCTGCGACACCGCGCCCGGGGCGATCGCCTGACGATCGCGCTGCGCGACGATCCGCGAGCGAATCGGTTCGGCACGATCGGCCTCGATGCCGAGGGACGGGTGCGGCGCATCGCCCGCCGCTTCGATCTCTGCGGCGAGACGCAGGCGGGCGTGAACGCGAGCGTGTACGTGTTCTCTGCAAAGGCGTTCGATACGCTGCCCGCGCGTGCGGTCTTCAACCACCTCGACGACTGGGTCGCTCCGGAGCTCGCGGCCGGCGCCTCCGATCTGGGCGGAGTCGTGTACCCACGCGAGGCGTTGCTGTGGGAGCCCGTCGGTACCCCCGCCGAGTACCTCGCCGTCAACCTCGACGTCCCGGCGGTGTCGTACTTCGATGCGCACGCCCGCGCGCGCGCGCTCGGCGTTCGCGTCGAACAGGACCTCGTGATCGGCGCCGGCGCCCGGCTCGGCCGCGGCGTGCGACTGCGGCGCGCCGTCGTCTGGGGTGGCGAAATCGTGCCGGAGGGACTGAACGCCGAGGACGGCGTGTTCGCCGGCGGCTGCTTCCATCCGTGCGCGGATACCCGGGAACCCCGCGGCGCGACGCCGGAACCCTCGTCGACATGAGGGTGGTGTTCATCGGCACCAGTGACGCCTTCGGCGCCGGGGGGCGCCGCCAGTCCGCGATCTTCCTCGAAGGAAAGACGGGGGGCCTGCTACTCGACTGCGCCCCGGCCACCACCAGCGGCCTCGCAAGTCTCGGCATCGAGCGGTCGGCCATCGACGGGATCGCCATCTCGCACTTCCATGGCGACCATTTCGCCGGGCTACCGCAATTCCTGCTCGCCGCGACCTACGAGGATCGGCGGCGCGAGCCCCTGTGGATTGCAGGGCCACCAGACGTCGAGAATCGACTGCGCATCCTCGCCAATGCGATGGGCTTTGGCCTCGGCGGTGTCGACCTGCCCTTCCCTCTGCACTTCGTCGAACTCGCGACGGACCGGGAGGTCCAGGTCGGCCCAGCGCGGATCGGCGCCTTCGCGACCCACCACCAGGCGGAGACGAAGCCACACGGTTTCCGGATCGCGATCGAACGTCGCACGATTGCGTATACCGGAGACACCGGCTGGTTCGAAGAGTTGCCGGCACGAGTGCACGGCGCCGACCTCGCGATCAGCGAGTGCACCTTCTTCGACTCGACCTTCGAATACCACCTGGATTACGAGACGCTCGCCGCGCGCTCCGGTCGCTTCGGCTGCGGCCGGCTGCTGCTCACGCATCTCGGAACCGCGATGTCCGAACGGCGTGACAAGCTGGACCTCGAGACTGCGGACGACGGGCTGACGCTGGATTTCTGACAGGTTCTGCAAATCTGCGGACGAGCGCTTTCAGCGCGGGCGCACGCGCCGATCGCGTCCTGGGGCGATCTCGCCGAGCACGGCGGCCCGGTTCGCGCCGGTGCAGCGCGGCAAATGATTCGGGAGCCCGAGCAGCGTGTTGCGACCGAGTAGCGAGAATGCCATCGCCTCGGCCGCATCCGGCGGCACGCCAGCCACGTCGAAGGTCTCCACCGGCACGCCGGGAAGCCCCGTTCGCAGCGCATCCATCAGCGCCGGATTGCGCGCGCCGCCGCCGCCGACGAGCACGCGCTGGATGGCCCCTGCGCCGCCGCAGAAGTCGCGCGACGCGCGCGCGATGCTGGCCGCGGTGAACGCCACCAACGTCGCGAGGAGATCGTCGACGGCGCGTTCCTCGCGCTGCCAGCGTTCGGAGAGCGCTTCGGCCTCGGCAAGTCCGTAGCGCTCACGACCGGTGGACTTCGGCGGCGGGCGCCGGAGGAAATCGTCGTCGAGCAGCTCGGCGAGTAGCGGCTCGTCGACCTGGCCGCGACGCGCGCGGCTCCCGTCGCTGTCGAATCGCTCCCGCCCGCCGCTCGTGTGGCGCACCACTCCGTCCAGCAACGAGTTGGCCGGGCCGACGTCGAATGCGACGACATCATCGGATCCGGCGCCGCGCGGCAGCCAGGTGACATTGGCGATTCCGCCGAGGTTCAGCACCAAGCGACTCTCTTCCGCGTCGCCGAAGACGGCGTGGTGGAAGAATGGCGCCAGCGGCGCGCCTGCTCCACCGGCGGCGAGATCCCGCGAACGGAAGTCTCCGACGGTCGTGACCCCCGTTCGCTCGGCGATCCGAGAGGGATCTCCGATCTGCAGCGAGCCGCCGAGTTCGGGATGGTGGACCACCGTTTGGCCATGAGACGCGATGGCGTCGATGCTGTCGAGTGCAACGCCTGCCTCGCGCGCGAGCGCCGCCGCCGTCGCGGCGAAGCGCTCGGCCACCAGGACATCGAGGGCGAGCAGTTCGCCGAGCACGTCGGAACCGGCCAAGCGCCCGGCCGCCAGAGCGTGGATCCGGTCCTGGAGTTCCGGCTCGAAGGGATCCTCGCGATAGCCCTCCAGACGAAACGGGTGGAAGCTGCCGTCGTCCGGCCATGCGACGAGCGCCGCATCGACGCCATCGGCCGAGGTTCCAGACAGGAGTCCGATGACGCGCATGAGAGCAGAATAGGGTTCCGTCTCCGCTGCGCTCGGATTGACACCCGAGTCAGCGGCCCCCATCATGCGGGTCCGCTGTTCGTCCCGGATCCCGCTTCTCCCCGATCCCCCTTTCGAACGGGAGTCCCCGATGACC
>CAYOHN010000113.1:9348-10608 GCA_964403735.1 uncultured Spirochaetales bacterium
ACCGATTCCTCGCGGCAGCAAGGCGGACTGATCTGCATCGGCGCCGGCGCGCTCGCTCTGCTCTTCGTACTCGGCGTGCTGCGCGGCAGCTATCTCGCGCTCGCGATCCCCGTGACCATCGTCACGCTGTTCGCGCTCGGTCTCGCATTCTGGGTCGGCTGGACCATCTACACCGTGCAAGTCGAGCCGGAACGCGACGAACCGCCGCCGCCGAGCACGGTTCCGCCGAGCCCGCCTTCACCTCCGAGCGCCTCGAGCTAGGAACCGGTGCCATGCGGATCGCATTGCTCACGTACCGCGGCAACATGTACTGCGGTGGCCAGGGCATCTACGCGGCGTACCTGGCCCGCGAGTGGCAACGCGCCGGCCACGAGGTCCACGTCATCGCGTCGCCGCCGCTGCCGACGCTCGACGCCGGCATTCCGCTGCACGTGATTCCCAATCACAACGTCTTCGGGGTGCCCCTCGCGAACCTCGCGCGAAGGCCGGACCGGATGGGCCTCTTCCAGCCGCTGACGCTGTGGGAGACCGGCGTCTCCCGCTTCGGTGTGTTCCCGGAGATGCAGACCTTCGGCGCCCGTTTGCTGCTGCGCTGGCGTGAGCTGCAGCGTCGGTATCGCTTCGACGTCGTCTTCGACAATCAGTCGCTGTCGTGGGGACTGCTCGGAATCCAGGCGACCGGCACGCCGGTGGTGTCGATGATCCACCATCCGCTGCACCTCGACCGCGAGGCGGACTTTGCGATCGATCCGAGCCTCGTGAAGAAGATCAAGCGAACGCTGTACTTCCCGCTGTGGATGCAGCAGGTCGTCGCCCCGCGGCTGTCCGGCATCGTGACGGTGAGCGAGGCGTCGCGCCGCGAGATCGAGCGCTGCTTCGGCATTCCGGGAAAACGCGTCGAGGTGGTCTACAACGGGACCGACACGGAACTGTTCCGGCCCATCCCGGGGCGCGCGATCGAGACGGATCTGCTCTTCGTCGGCCGCACCGAGGACCGCAAGAAGGGCATCGGGAACCTGTTGCAGGCGCTGGCGCTGCTGCCCGAGCACGTGACGCTGAAGATCGTCGACGGACGGATCCCGGATCACGGCCTGGTGCCGCGGCTGATCCGCCGCTATGGCCTCGAACGGCGCGTCGTCGTCCAGAAGCGCTGGCTCGAGCTGGAGGAGCTGATCGGCGAGTATTCGACGGCGCGCATCGCCGTGGTGCCGTCGTTCTTCGAGGGCTTCGGCTTCCCGGCGCGCGAGGCGATGGCCTGCG
>CAYOHN010000114.1:0-10529 GCA_964403735.1 uncultured Spirochaetales bacterium
GGCGAGCGGTCGGGGCCCTCGTCGGGCCGTCGCAGCGTCTCACCCGGCTCTTCGATCTCGAGCTGGAGCTGTCGATACTGTTCGCACTCCATGCGCATGGTCTGGATCTGCTCACGGAGCAGATCGTTCTCGGTCTCGATGCGCTGGATCTCGTCCGGCGTGATCCGGCAGCCGGGAAGAAAACCGAGAAGAAGCGACAGCCCGATCGCCAGCTGACAGCTCGCCAGCTGACAGCTCGTCGACTGACCGCTCGCCGACTGACCGGAGGGCCTGTGCCAGCGGCGGCGTCGAAGCCATTGCATGGGCGGAGGATACCGCAGCGAACGGCCTTGCCCCGGGTCCGTCCCCTCCATTCTGCTTCGCTGTTTCACGCCAGGCGCTCGATCTACCACTGCGGGGCCTGTGACATCACCGTGCCGAGGTCTCGGTCGTCGCGCCACAGCGCGATCTTTCCGGCCCGCACCTCGTGCACCGTGACGAACTCCGGATCGCGACCCCGTGAAGAACGGGGCGAGCACACTTTCGTAACTCGCGCGATGCGGCTCCTGCGGTCGTGTATCCCTCGTTCCTTTTTCTCCGATTGCCGAACCGTCGGTCTCGGCGATCGGCCGACCACCTGCGGTGGGAGCGGGAGTTGGGTGCACGGGTTGCGCATGGAATCGTGAAGCCCCCTTGGGGACACACGAGCCAATCCCGGAGAGTGTCTATTTCCCCTCAAGTGCGGATTCGAACACTCCGAGAACAAATCTGTCGATCAGACGATCTGGCGATCAGACGGAGCTGCCTCATGATCCGAGCCATCGGAAACCTGCTGTTCATCGGCCTCTTCGCGACGGCTGGCACCGCCCAGGCCCTCACCTTCACGAGCGTCGTGAACGCGCCGTTCGCGGACAACGCCGGCGATACGAACCCCGTTCTGACAGCGATCGATACCGCTGCCTCGTTCGGACCCGGTTGGTTCGTGACGTCGGTCTCGCTCGATGTCGTCCTCGACCACACGTGGGTCGGGGATCTCGCGATCGAGCTGTTCAGCCCGGCCGGCACCGAGCTCCAGCTGATGGCGCGGCCCGGAACGGCGATCGCTGACGAGCAGCGCGGAGGCCCCTTCGGCGACAGCTCGAACCTGCGTCCCACCGCTCCGATCACGTTCCTCGACAGCGCGCTGGCCTCCGCGGAGACGATGGGTCAGGGAGTCGGCAACAACGGAACGATTCCGTCCGGCGCCTTCCGCCCCGATGCGGACGGCTGGACGACGGACATCACGACGCTCGCGGGATTCGTCGGCGAGGAGGCTGGAGGACTCTGGACGCTGCGCGTCGGCGACTACGCGAACGGGGATCTCGGGACGCTCGTGCAGTGGAACCTGCACGTGACGGCCGTGTTCGTGCCCGAGCCGGAGCCGGCCCTGTTCGTCTCGCTGGGCCTCGTCCTTCTCGCCTCGACGACACGGTTCCGGCGTCCGGTGAGCTGAGGACGCTCGCGGATCCCGATCGCGCTTGCGATCGTCCAGGGCGGCGCCTATCTCCGCCAGTCATGGACTCCTCGATCGCGCCCACGCAGACCCTGATCGCGCTCGTTCTCTTCTCGGCGTCTTGCTCGCCGCCGGCCGATCGCGGGCTCACGCGGCCCGAGTCGGTGCCGGAGACTCCCTTTGCGCAGCGCGATATCGTCGTCGACGGGCTCCGCTTGCGGATGCTCGACGAGGGGCCGCGGGACGGGGAGGTGGTGCTCATCCTGCCGGGGCACACCGCGCGCATCGAAGGCTACGACTCGATCGTTCCGTACCTGTCGGAGCGGCGGCGCGTGTTGTTGCCGGACCTGCCCGGCAAGGGCTACTCGGACAAGCCGGATCGGCCCTACACGTTCGAGTTCTACGTGGACGTCGTCATCGGCATTCTCGATGCGCTCGGCATCGAGCGGGTGCACCTCGCCGGCGGGAGTCTCGGTGGCAACCTCGCGTTGCGGCTCGCGCACCGCTTTCCCGAGCGGGTGGACCGCGTCGCCGCGTGGGGACCGGGCAGTGCCTGGAAGGCGCGGCCCTGGCTCGCATCGTTCATCCGGACGGTGGGCTCCTATCCGCTGTTCTGGCCGGTGATCCGGCGCCACTCACAGTACTGGTATCGCGAGGACAATCCCGATCGCGAGCGGCTGCTGCGCGAGACCTTCGCCTACTACGAGGAGGTGATGGGCCCCGGCTTCGTGCGCATGTACTTCGACATGGCGGCGGCCTCGGTCGGAAGCAGCCTGTTCGCGATTGCGCCGGAGATCGAGCGCCCGGTGCTGCTGCTGCGCGGCGCCGAGGACGAGGGCGCCGGGATGGCCGAGGGCATTCGCGAACTCGAGCGGCTGCTGCCGAATGCCGCGCTCATCGAGATCCCGGGCGCGCGCCACGCGCTGACCACCGAGGTTCCAGAGGCGCTCGCGCGCGCCGTGGAAACCTTCCTGGACGCGCCCGCGGCCGAAGCTCGGTAGCTTCGGAGCGTCGTCTCGCCGGGAAGAGGAAGGTGCTCGGGATGCAAGGACTGCGGGAACGCTGGAGGTTCGGGCCATGGGCGGCGCTCGTGACCGTCGCGCTGGCGTTGCCTGCGGCGGCGCAGGACTTCGAGAACGCGCGCATCGAGACCGTCCGGGTCGCCGACGGGCTGCACATGTTGCGCGGCGTCGGTGGGAACATCGTCGTGGCGTCCGGCGGCGACGGGGTCCTCCTGGTCGACGACCAGTACGCGCCGATGCACGAGAAGATTCTCGCGGCGGTACGCGAGATCACGGCGACGCCGGTTCGCTTCGTCGTCAACACGCACTGGCACGGCGATCACACGGGCGGCAACGAGCTGCTCGGACGCACCGGTGCCGTGATCGTGGCGCACGAGAACGTGCGCCGGCGCATGAGCGCGGGCCAGTTCATGGAGGCCTTCCGCCGGGACGTTCCGCCGGCGCCGCCCGCCGCGTTGCCCGTCGTCACGTTCGCGGATGGCGTCACGTTCCACTGGAACGACGAAGAGATCGTCGTCCGACACGTGGCGGCCGCCCACACGGACGGCGATGCCATCGTGTGGTTTCGCAAGGCGGACGTCGTTCACGCCGGCGATCTGGTCTTTCACGGTATGTATCCGTTCATCGATGTGCAGAGCGGCGGGTCGATCGCCGGCATGATCGCCGGCGTGGAGCAACTCCTCGCCGAGGTGGGAGCGGCGACCAAGATCATCCCCGGCCACGGTGCGCTCGCGGATCGTGCGGCGCTCGAGGCGTACCGGAAGCTGCTGACCACCACCCAGACACGCGTGCGGGACGCCATCGGGCGCGGGCTCACGGCCGACGCGCTGGTCGCCGAGGCCCCCCTCGCCGAGTTCGACGAACGCTGGGGCGGCGGCTTCCTCTCCGCCGAGCACTTCCTCCGCATCGTCTACACCGACCTGTCCCGCTGAGCCGTCAAGAAAGGGGCCGGGTTCATTTCGTCAACTTTTGCCCTCGGGCAAAAGTTGACGAAATGAACCCGGCCCCTTTCTTGACGGCTCAGGTGTTGCTCGTGAGCTTGCGGCGCAGGGCGGCGCTGGCGTCCTGTTCGTTGCGCATCGCGTCTGCCATCGGCGCGCCGGCGCCGAAGTGCAGCGCGGCCTTCGCGGCGGCCAGGACTTCGGGGCTGTGCTGCGCCATCGCGCGGGCCCACTCGCGAGCGGTCGGGAGCAGGTCGTCGCCCGCGACGACTTTGTTGACGAGACCGATCTCGGCGGCCTCGAAGGCGGTGATGACGCGGGCGGTCAGGACCAGCTCGAGCGCCTTTGCCGGGCCGACGAGGCGCGGCAGCAGGTGCGTGCTGCCGAGGCCCGGCAGCAGGCCGAGCTTCGCGAACGTGAGGCCGAGCTTTGCGCTCTCGGCGGCGAGACGGACGTCGCAAGGCAGCACCATCGTCACGCCCACACCGATTGCCGGCCCGTTGATCGCCGCGATGACGGGTTTCGGGAACGCGACGAGGTCGAGCGGGAGCTTGCGCAGGAACTCTTCCTCGCCGAGCTTCGTGCTGCCGGCCGGCAGCACGCCGGCTTGGTGCGCCTTCAGCTCCTCCAGGTCGACGCCGGCGCAGAACGCGCGGCCGGATCCCGTCCAGACGACGGCGCGGACCGCGGCATCGTCCCGGCAGCGCGCGAAGGCGGCAACCACTTCGTCGCCCATCGCCAGCGTGTACGCGTTCAGCTTCTCCGGCCGGTGCAGCGTGATCGTCGCCACGCCGTCCTCGATCTCGAAGCGGATGTTCTCGGGTTCGCTCATTCTTCGGTGTAGGGCGCCCAGCGGGGCTTGCGCTTCTCGACGAACGCCTGGCTGCCTTCGGCGATGTCCGGATGGTCGTCGTGGCTGCGGAGGATCTCGGAGGCGCGATCGAGGCCCGCGTACAGCCCTCCGTCGAGACTCTCCCAGATCGCCTGCTTGCTGCGCCCGAGCGCCGTCGGCGAGTGCTCGGCGATCTTTGCGGCGAGTTCCTGGGCGCGCGCCACGACGCGGTGCGGGGGCTGGAGTTCACCGACGAGCCCCACCGAAAGCGCTTCCTCCGCCGTCATCCGCTCGGAGCCGCCGAGCAACGCCAGGCGCAGCACCGCCTCGAGCGGGATCCGCCGCGCGAGTCCGACGGGCTCGAGCGCCGCGACGAGGCCGACCTTCACGTGGGTATCGAAGAACGTCGCCGTCTGGGACGCGACGACGAGGTCGCTGTCGGCGAGAAAGTGCAGCCCGCCGCCGACGACCATGCCGTTGACGGCCGTGACGACCGGCTTCCAGCAACGGTTCTGGAGCGCGGTCAGGAAGTGGTAGAACGGCTTGCCGTCCTCGCGCTCCATGCGCGCGGCTTCCTCGCGCGCGCTGCCATCGGCGATGTCCGCAACGTCCATCCCGGTGCAGAACGCCTTCTCCCCGGCGCCCGTCACGACCACGCACACCACGTCCGGGTCGCGCTTCACAGCGGTCCAGACCTGGCGGAGTTCGCGCGCCATCGCGACGGTGAACGCGTTGTGCCGCTCGGGGCGGTTCAGCGTGATCGTCGCGACGCGCCCTGCGCGCTCGTAGAGGAGCGTTTCGTACGCCATCTCAGGAGTTCCCGAGAATGGCGATGCCGCACGCCGTCGGATGCCCGCCGATGTTGTGGCTGAGCGCCAGCCGAGCGCCCGCCACCTGGCGGGGCCCCGCCTGTCCGCGCAGCTGCAACACGTTCTCGTAGATCATCCGCACGCCCGTCGCGCCGGTCGGGTGACCGAAGGTCTTGAGACCGCCGTCGGTGTTGACCGGCAGCGCGCCGCCGAGCTCGAACGTCCCGCTCGCGATGTGCTCCTTGGCGGATCCCTTCTCGCAGAAGCCGAGGTCCTCGTACGAGAGCAGCTCCGTCAGCGTGAAGCAATCGTGGAGCTGCGCCACCTGGAGTTCGCGGCGCGGGTCCGCGATGCCGGCCTGGCGATAGGCGTCGGCCGCGGCCCAGCCGGTCGGCTTCCACGACAGGAAGTCGTTGTCGGGATCCTTCTGCGGATTCGGCCCGGCGATCACCGTGACGGCCTTCACGAGGATCGGATCCGCGCGAAACGTCTTGGCGAGATCCGTGCGCGTGAGCACCGTGGCGGCGGCGCCGTCGGTCTGCGCGGCGCAGTCGTAGAGCCCGAATGGCCACGAGATCATGCGCGCTTCCGCATGCTCGGCGAGCGTGATCTCGCGCTTCAGGAACGACTTCGGCGCCAGCGTGCCGTTGTGGTGGTTCTTCACGGCGATGCGGCCGAGGTCTTCGCGCGTGGCGCCGTACTTGTCGAAGTACGTGGCCGCGCACAGCGAGAACCAGCCGGCCGGCGTCTGCGGCAGGTCGCGCACCTGGTTCATCATCACGGACGGCCCGGAGACGCCGCGATCCTTCGGCTTGTCGTAGCCGACCACCAGCACCGTGTCGTAGAGACCGGCCGCGATCGCCAGGACGCCGCAGCGGAACGCGTCGGTGCCGGTCGCGCAGTAGTTCGAGACCATCGTCACGGGTTTGCCGAACAGTTTGAGCGCATCGCTGCACTCGTGCGGGCCCTTCTGGGAGTAGATCGAACCGGTGAACACCGCCTCGATCCGGGCCTGCGGATCGTCGATTCCGGCATCGGCGTAGGCCTCGTACGCCGCGTCGACGATCATGTCCGACGGGGCGAGCGCCCAGTTCTCGCCGAACTTCGAGCAGCCGACACCGACGACGGACACCTGGTCGCGGATGCTGCGGGTCATCGATCGTCCTCGTCGAACGGCACGGCCTTCCAGTAGTAGTTGGGGCGGCCGCCGACCTCGTGGATGCGCCGGAACTGGAAGGCGACCGGCATCCCGATCCGCACGTCTTCCGGGCGCGCGTTCACCATCTGGAGATGCACGCGGGCGCCGTCGATTTCGGTGATCGTGACGATCGTCGGCGGCTCCGGAGTCGGGTAGAAGTAGTCGAAGGTGTAGGTGACGACGCGCCCGGTCCGGTCGGCCAGCCGCTCGGGCTCGAAGTCGTCCTTCGCGAAGCAGCGCTCGCAGACGCGCTGGATCGGGAACTGGAGCCCGTGACAGCGCCGGCAGCGCTGGCCGCGGAACGAGATGTCGTCGTCGCGCTCGCGGAAGTGGATCGTCGCGGAGAGGCCCTGATCGCGCGGAGGCTCGTATTCGCGCGCGTCGAGGCCGCGCGCGCGCAGGTAGCCGTCGTAGCGCTGGACCGGACGGCGCCGAGCGAGATGCCACGAAACGCCGCGCCGCGGGCCGAGCTTCTCGATCTGCGGGGTCGTGCGCAGCGCCAGCGCTTCGGCGCCATCGCCGTAGCCGGCGACGAGCAGACGCTCGCCGGGTGTCGCCGTTTCGAGCGCCGCGGCCAGCAGCATCGGCGCGAACGCGCAGCCCGTGTTGCCGAGCTGGCCGAAGAGCGGATCGACGAGCTGCTCGCGGCGCAGCCCGCTGGCCTTCGCGACGGCGCCGAGGCTGCGCGCGTCGGGGGCGTAGAGGCACGCGCGCGTCTGCGCATCCCCAGCGGTGGCGCCATCGAGTGTCGTCAGCTTGCCGCGCAATCCGCGCAGTGCCTCGACGAGCACGGGGGTGTACCCCTCCTGCACGACGAAGCGCTCCTCCCACGTGTGGACGAAGCGATCGCCGTCCGCGCGCCACACGTCGACGATCTCGTCCGCCACGGCGTGCGCGGCTTCGAGGTCTGCGATCGCGTCCGCGTTGCTCACCAGGAACGCCGCGGCACCGTCGCCGAATGCGCGCTCGAGCGCGGAGCCGGGCGCCGCCGGGCGGCAATCGCTCGCGATCACCAGCACGCGCCGCGCCGAGCCCGCGGCGACGGCGTCGAACGCGGCGCGCAGCGCGCCGAGGCCCGCGCGCAGCGAACCCGAGACATCCGCCGTGGCGACATCGCGGCGCAGATCGAGCGCCTTGGCGGTCAGCGCAGCGGCCTGCTTCTCGCGGTACGCGTAGCTGGTGGACGCGAAGAACAAGGCGTCGACGCCGGCACGGTCGAAGTCGCGCAGCGCGTTCGCGCCCGCCGCAACGCCCATCGTGACGGCATCCTCGTCGGCCCACGCGACGGCGCGCTCCGGCCCCGCGGCGTCCGCCGCTGCCGGCCGGCCCGCGATCGTCGCGAACCCGAGACGTGTCGGCGGGACGTAGGCGCCGTACGAGACGAGGCCCGGCACGGCGAGCTACTCCGCCTTCGCGGGCGGCCGGACGCCGTCGTAGAACGGGTACGGAGGCTTCATCAACCCGAACGGCTCGAGCCGGCCGCCGAAGAACGGTTTCATGTGCTTGCGGAGATCGTCCACCTGCCAGCCGCCGTCCCTGAACATCGCAGTCCCATAGCGCGGCTGCTCGAGCAGCACCACGCGGTCGCCGCCGGTGCCGAAGATCTGGCCGGTCACCCACGCCGCCTCGTCGCTGCACAGCCACGCGACGAACGCGCCGTTCACCACCGGGTCGAAGAACGGCGCGTCGACCGCCTTGCCGTCCACCTTGGCGCTCGCCGACATGCGCGTCGTCGCGAGCGGGCTGATCGCGTTCACGCGGATCCCGGCGCGCGCCAGCTCCACCGCCCACGTGTAGGTCATCGACGCGATCGCGCCCTTCGAGCCCGCGTAGTTGGTCTGCCCGAAGTTCCCGAACTGCGCCGCCGACACCGTGTTGACGAGCGAGCCGCCGGTGCCCTGCTCCTTCATGCGCAGCGCCGCCTCCTGCGCGCACGCGAAGGTGCCGTACACGTGGACGCGGAACACGTCCAGGAACTCCTCGTCGCTCATCTTCAGAAAGGACCGATCCCTCGAGTTGCCGGCGTTGTTCACCATCGCGTGGATCCCGCCGAACGCGTCGACGCACGCGCCGATCAGCGCCCGCGCGCCGGCGCGCGTGCCGATGTCGTCCCCGTTCGCGAGCGCCTTGCCACCGGCTGCGGAGATCTCGTCGGCGACCGCCTGCGCCTCGGCGACATCGACATCGTTCACCACCACGGCGGCACCCTGCGCCGCGAGGTGGACGCAGTGCCCGCGCCCGATCCCGCGCCCGCCGCCGGTCACCACCGCGGCCCGGCCGTCCAACAGCCCCATCGACGTCCTCCCGGATTGTCTGGAAGCGCTGCCCCCCGAGCCCGTGCGCGAGCCCCGAGTCCGATATTACGAGACGGACCGTATAGAAAAGCGGGAAGGCCGTCAAAGTGGCCCGGCGCGCGCTCTACGCTCTACGACGTGAGCCCACCGTGGGGAACCGGGCACCCGACCCATCGGCTACTCTCGCCCCGCCCCCGATGGGAGCCCCGAAGTCATGGCCGAATCGCTGGTCGAGATCGCGCGACGAATCGCGAGTGCATCGTGGAACCGCCCGGGCACGGACAAGACCTGGGTCCTCGACGCGATGGCGCAGGCGCTGCGATTCCAGCGTGAAGTCCGACAAGCAAAACGTGTCGAGCGGGGATAGCGGCTTTGCGCGCGCGCTCGCCGCGCTCTCCGAGGCAGGCATCGATTTCGTCGTCTGCTGACTTCGATCGCCGCGTTCGACTACGCCGATGTGTCGGAAGACGCAACGGAGTTCGAGGTGGCGGGATCGCCCGTCCGGGTCGGCCGGCTCGAGAAACTCTTGCGTTCCAAGGAAGCGAGCGGCCGGCCGAAGGACCGCGAATTCCTGAGGGCGTTCCGTGCGGCACGGAGCGACGGGCAATGACTCCACCCGCCCAGGGCCCGGGGTTTCCCCGGAAAGTCCCCGCTCCGGAAGAGATGCTGCGCTTCAGCCTTTCGCGAGCGGGTTGAGTACGGCGAGCTCCGGAAAACGCGAGAAGTCCCTGTCCGCGGACCAGAGCACGCGTACGCCGTGGAAGAGGCAGACGGCGGCAATCCGGGCATCGTGCACGAGGGCACCCTGCAGGAGAGCGGGCCGCGCCGTCCGCTCGAGCGCGTCGAGGTAGCCCTCGCCCTCGGAGAGGAATCCGCCCGAGGCGCTGGCGAGCAGTCGCCGGACGGCATCCAGGGCGACGTCGATCGGTGTGGGGTCTCGGAAGATGCGCGGATTGGAGACGACCGCCAGGAACTCGTGGACACAGGGCCAGGGAACGCAGACGGGCTCTGCGCCCGAGACCCCTCCAGACATCGCCTCGCGAGCGAGGCGATGGAACGGCATTTCCGGGCGATGGGCATAGACGAGCAGGTTCGTGTCGACGGCGATCACGAGCCGCGGCCCCGGTAGATCTCATCCCGGATCCGGCTCCACGACGCGCCCTGGAACTCGTCCGTCAGTCCACTCCCGCCGTAGCTCGGGAAGTCGAGCTTGCGAGAGACTCGCCGTCGCCGCGCCTCGAGGCTGCGCTGCAGCCCTTCTTCGACCAATGCCCGGAGCGTGCCCCCCTCTTTGCGCGCGACCCGACGAGCTTGCTCCACCAACTCGTCCGGAAGCTCGATCGTGGTTTTCATACGGGTCTCCCGTATCAGAAATACGGCTTAAGAGTATCTCTCGCGAGGCTGCTCCACAAGCTCGACGAGTGCCCGGGCCGGATTCCGACGAGCGGATCCTGCGCCTCCCGCGGCGAGCAGCTTCCCGATTTCCCGCCGATCGAGTCCCAGCGCGGACGGCGCCCGGATCAGCATCTCGAGGCTGCCATTTGCCTGCTGAACGACTTCGAATCCGGAAGCGTTCGAGAACGAGTTTCGCGAAGGCGCGAAGGTCGCCGCGCCGGTAGCGCACGATCGATTCGACGATGCGCTGGGTGAGTGCATCCGGCGCGCCCGGCCTGCGCATCCCGTGGGCCGGGCGGGCGAAGCCGAGGGCCCGCCGTGGCGAGTAGCGCTGGATCCTAGCGGTGCGAAAGGCGCGGCGGGCCCGCTCTCGAGAGCGGGGACGTTCGTTCCGAAGTTGCGTTCCGCCGGGGAAAGTCACCGAGATCGCTGAGCCGACTGGCCGGCGGAACGAAACTTCGGAACGAACGTCCCCGCTTTTGCGTCCCCGCTCGGTACGATGGTGCTCGTGATGACAGGACTCGCAGCCCTGGCTTCGAAGCAGAGGCGTTGGTGAACGCCCTCTGA
>CAYOHN010000115.1:0-7578 GCA_964403735.1 uncultured Spirochaetales bacterium
AGTCGCCGGACTCGGCGAACACGTGGTAGCCGGGGCTCGCGTCGAGGAATGCGTTCAGCTCGAGCAGCATGTCGTTGATCGACAGCGGCGCCCCGTCCCGTCCGCCCGGGCGCTTCAGGTTGTCGTAGTAGCCGATCTTCTCCCGCGAGCGCGGCAGCCGCTCAGCGGCGAGCGCGGCGACGAAATCGCGCAGCAGCACATCGGTGTAGGTATGGAACGAGACGTTGACGCGGCCCTCCACGGCCCAGACCGAGCGTTCGCGGCGCACCTGCGGCTTGCTGGCGCCGAGGTTCATGTCGGTGAGCACGGTCCCGAGCGCCAGCACCAGGTCCGCGTCGCGCACGCGCCGTTCGATCGCCGGCGGACTGAACGGTCCCATGTGGATCCCCATGTGCAGCGGGTGATCCATCGGGAACAGCCCCTTGGCATCGACGGTGGTCACGACGGGCGCGCCGAGCTGCTCGGCGAGCCGCTGGAACTCCCGCTCGGCGCTGCTTCGATACAGCTCGATGCCGCCGATCAGCACCGGGCGGCGGGCGCCGGCCAGACGCTCGCAGGTGTCGGCGACCGCCTCGGCGAGCTTGCGCCGGTCCGAGGCGGGCGGCGCGAAGCGCCCCTCCCAGTCTCGGATCGCCTGCGGCACCGGGATCTCGACGTCCACCATGTCCCGATGGATTTCGAGGTAGCCCGGACGGTGCTCTTCGAGGATGGCGCGCACGACGCCGTGCACCTCCTCGGCGGCGCGCTCCGGGTGGCGCAGGATCCGCGCGGCGCAGGTGACCTCTCGAAACATCCGCCACTGGCCCTCGACGTCCTTGGCCTGGTGGTGGATGCCAGACAGCTTCTGCTCGGCCTCGCCGGGACCGCCGGAGACGACCAGCAGCGGTACCTGCTCGGCGTACGCGCCGGCGACGGGATTCAGCACGTTGTGCCCGCCGGCGCCATAGGTCACGCACACCACGCCGAGCCGCCGCGTGCTGCGCGCGTAGCCGTCGGCCGCGAAGCCTACCGTCGGCTCGTGTGAGAACGTCACGATCTCGAGCGCGCGCTCGCGCCCGAAGCGGTGGAACAGCGAGAGGACAAGATCGCCGGGCAACCCGAACAGATGCGTGACACCGGCGCGGCGCAGGTACGCCACGAGAAAGTCGCCGAGCGGCATGCGCGGCCGCATCGACGAGCGGGGCGCGGCGCGACGACGGCGCGCCGGGCTCAACGATCGACCCACGGATCGGCGTCGATGCGCCAGAACGGATGCGCGACGCCATCGCGCGGCGAGCGCGCCCGGATCTGCTGCACGCGGAACACGCGACAGTCCTGCACCTCGCGCGTCTCGACCACGGTCCATGCCCGCGGGAGCGACATCGGGTGGAGCGTAGCAACCCCGGCGATCGATCGCGGGTCGGCCCGGCGTCTTTCCGCAGCCTGCTAGAGTCGCGAACCGCGATGACCGAGACGCCCGCGATGCCCCGCCGCCTGCGCGCACGCCGCGAGCGCGCGTCCGAGCATCTCTTCGTCGTGCTGGTGGCGATCGCCTGCGGCCTCGCCGGGGCGGCCGGTGCGATCCTGCTGCGTGCGCTGGTGCACGGCTTCTCGGCGGCGTTCTTCGGCGATCCGCTGCCGGCGCTCGCGAGCCTGCTGGCGCCGGGTCACGGCGAACCCGAAGTGATGGGCGGGAGCGCGCCGTGGTGGCGCCGCATGCTGGCGCCCGCCGTCGGCGGGGCGATCGTCGGCCCGTTTCTATTCTGGCTGGCGCGCGAGTCGCGCGGACACGGCGTGCCGGCCGTGATGGAGGCGATCGCGCGGCGCGGGGGCGTGATCCGTCCGCGCGTCGTCGCGATCACGACGCTGGCGTCGGCGATCACGATCGGATCGGGCGGCTCGGTCGGTCGCGAGGGGCCGATCGTCCAGATCGGCTCGGCGATCGGCTCGGCAATCGGGCAGTTGCTGCGGCTTCCGACTCGGCAGGTCCGCACGCTGGTCGCCTGCGGCGCCGCCGCCGGCATCGCGGCCACGTTCAACGCGCCGATCGCCGGCGCGCTGTTCGCGGCCGAGGTGATCCTGCTCGATTTCGCCACGGCGCGGCTCACGCCGATCGTGATCTCTTCGGTCGTGGCCACGGTGGTCTCGCGGGCCGTGCTCGGCGACAACCCGTCCTTCGTCGTCCCCAGTTGGGAGCTCGTGAGTCCGTGGGAGCTGGTGGCGTACGGCGTCCTCGGAGTCTTCGCCGGCGCCATCGGCGTCGGCTTCGGCTCGGTGTTGCACGGCGCCGAGCGCGCGTTCGAACGCCTGCGCATGCCGGACCCGATGAAGGCGTCGCTCGGCGGGCTACTGGTGGGCGCCATCGGCACCCAGCTTCCGCAAGTCTTCGGCAGCGGCTACGGAACGATCAACGCCGCACTGGAAAGCCAGCTTCCGCTCCTGCTGTTGGCGCTGCTGATCGTCGCCAAGATCGTCGCGACGTCGCTCACGCTCGGCTCGGGCGGCACCGGCGGGGTGTTCGCACCGGCGCTCGTGATCGGCGCCGTAGCCGGCGGTGCGTTCGGCGACGTCGTGCATACGATCTTCCCCGAGACGACGGCGGGATCCGGTGCCTACGCACTGGTGGCGATGGGCGCGGTGCTCGCGGCGACGAGCCACGCGCCGATCACCGCGATCATCCTGATCTTCGAGCTGACCCAGTCGATCCGGATCATTCCGCCGCTGATGACGTCGTGTGTGATCTCCACGTTAGTCGCGATCTACCTGCGCCGGGAATCGATCTACACGATGAAGCTCGTCGAGCACGGTCTCGACCTCCTCGCCGAAAAGGATCCCAACGTCCTGCGCTCGCTCTTCGTCCGCGATCTCGTCGACCGCGATGCCGAACGCGTCCATGCCGATGCCTCGTTCCAGGAGGTGCTCGATCTGGTCGTGCGCAGCGCGCATGCCGAGTTCTTCGTCGTCGATGCGAGCGGGCGACTGATCGGCGCGATCTCGGTCAGCCAGCTCCGCCGGCTGCTCTTCGAGGAGGAGACGCTGCGACACGTCGTAGTGGCGGCCGACTTGATCGAGACCGAACGTCCGGTCCTGCGCGAGAGCGACGATCTCGACTCCGCGTTGCAGCTGTTCTCCCAGGCAGGCGTGTCGGAGCTCGCGGTAGTGTCCGAAGACGACCCGACGCAGCTCGTCGGGACGCTGCACGAGCGCGACGTACTGGAGGCGTACCACCGCACGATGCTCGAACGCGACCTGTCCGGCGGCCTGTCGAGCCGCGTCGGGATCGTCGGTCGCGCCGCCGAGATGGACCTCGGCGGCGGCTTCGTGCTCGCCGAGGTGGAGGCGCCGCGCGCATTCGCCGGCCACAGCCTGCGCGAGATCGATCTGCGCGCGCGCCATGGCGTCCAGGTGCTGCTGGTGCGCGCAGCGCGCGGGGGGGGCGGCGCCGTGCGCGTGCCCACGGCCGACGACCGCGTCGATCTCGGCGACGTGCTCGTCGTCGCCGGTCCTGCCGCCGCCGTGCAGCGACTCGAGCGCGCGGAATGGGGAATCTGACGGCGCGCCGTGCGCCGGTCAGAGAACCTCGTCGACGACGATCGCCACGTCCCTTGCCCCCGGCGCGTAGCTCCCGGGTGCGGCGCCCTGCAAGTCGCCGGGCTGACGCGTCATCGCGTTGCCATCGGCATCGATTCGCGCCGAGAGCAGCAGCGGCCCGGCGAACGGGATCTGATCGATCATCCGATCCTCGGGACCGATCGAGAACTCGAGCGGAAAGCGCGGCTCGACGACGCGCCGCACGGCGAGCGGCGGCCCGCCGTCCGCGCGTCGAGCGATCAGGAACAGAATCGCGCCGGCCGGCACACGAGTTCCGAGACCCGGCGCGAGTGTGATCGTGCCGCGAAGCGCGGCGCCGTCGCCCGCCGACGGCGGACCCGCGGGCGGCGCGCCGCCTCCAGCGGGTGCAGCCGCGACCTCGGAGGCCGACGAGCGCTCGGCTCCCTCCGGGAAGATCCGCGTCAGATCGGGCGCTTCTGCCTCTTCTCCGGGCACGTAGGGCTCGATCGCCCGGTCGCACGCACTGAGTCCGAGTCCCGTGAAGAGCGCCAGCGCGGCGAGCACCCCGAATCGCGGACGGCACAGGCGGCGCAGGCGAAATCCGTTGCGAATCGACACGAAGGGCATCCAAGCGCGGTATGCCGTTTGTTTCATGGCCGTCGGACGGTAGCGCACGGGCCGGTATGATCTCGCTGCCCAGTCGTTCGCGCGGGAATGCTCGGAAGACGAGTGCTCGGGAAAAGGTCGCAACCCGGGATCGCGAATGAAGGGATCGGGAACGAGACCGTCGGAGGATCGGATGTCGGAGCCCACGCCGCTCGACGAGAGGTCGCTGCCGGACTACTTGCGCCGCCTCGGGCTGCTCGGCAGCACGGAAAGTGTGCGCGTCGAACCCGCCGGCGACGGCAACATCAACTGGGTTCGCCGTGTGCGGGCCGGCGACCGCTCGTGGGTGGTGAAGCAGGCGCGCCCGGCGCTCGAGCGCTTCCCGCAGTACCGGGCCTCGACGATCCGGATCGCCTGCGAAGCGCGCTGGCTCGAGACGGTGCGCCCGCTGGATCGGGATGGCGTGTGCCCGGCCGTCGTGTTCTTCGACGAAGCCGCGCGCACCTTGGTGCTGGAAGACCTCGGCGACGTGCCGCGACTCGATGCCGTGCTCACCCGGCGCGGCGGTGACGGCTCGGCGGCGGCGACGCGCCTGGCGGGCTTTCTCGGCGCCGTCCACGCCGCCACCGAGGGCGATGACGCGTTGCAATCGCGGTTCCCGAATGGCGAGATGCAGCGCCTCCACGGCGATCATGTCTTCGACCTCCCGTTCCGCGAGAACGACTTCCCTCTGGCGCCGCCCGTGCGAGCGCGGGCGGAGGAGATCTGGCGCAAGGGCGACATCGCCGCTCGCGCCGCCGCGGCCTACCGCCGCTACCTCGAACCGCGCGGCGCGCTCGTGCACGGCGACGTCCAGGCTGGCAACGTGCTGCTGGCGCCGCGAGGAGCCGTGCTGCTGGACGCCGAGATCGCCCACCTCGGCGACCCGGCGTTCGACCTCGGCATGTTGTTCGCGCACTGCTGGCTGCCCGCGGCCGCGCGCGGAGCGGCGGACGCCGCCGAGCCGGCGGTGTCCGCTGCGTGGCGGGCCTACGCGGACCGCTCCGGAGCCCCGGCGAAGCGCCGCATCGAAGCGAACCGCTACGCGGGCATCGAGCTGCTGCGCCGCACACTCGGAGCGGCCCGCGTTCCCGCCGTCGAAACGTCGGACGCCTCGCTCGCCGTAATCGACTTCGCGCTGACGCTGCTCGACGAACCGGCCGTCTGACCCGGCGCTACCCGCGGGCGGTTCTGGACGGCGCCGCGTCGTCCTCCTCCAGCCACTGCATCCGCGAGTAGTCGAAATCCCCGCGAGCCAGCGGGTTGAACTTGATCACATCGAAGTACGGCGAGAGATCGAAGTCGCGCGGCGTCACGAGCGTCGGGTGGCGGATTTGGAACAGTCCCGTGTACTCGCGACGATTCGGTTGCCCGAAGACACGCCGCGCGAGCGCGCGACCCATCGGCTCGCTGGGTGCCGTCACCGGTGCCCCCGACGCAGCCTCCTCTCCGGGCTCTGGCGTCACATGGGTCGGCAGGATCGGAAAGCGCACGCGCGTGAAGAGCCGCGCGAGCAGGCTCGAGCAGATCACCTCGGTGGGCTGGCCGCTGCCGAAGTGCAGCGCGCCGGCGCGCCAGCGATCGGGCACGAGGCGCACGGGGATCGTGTAGCGCGCCAGATCGAGGACGTTCTGCAGGTCGTAGCGCCAGCCGATCGCCGCAGCGGCCTCGTCCACTATGGTTCGGACATCGACGTCGCGCAGGCCGTGGGGTCGGCAGATCCGGACGTTGTAGTCGACGTATTTGGCGATCGGCGACGCGACGACACCCTGGGGCAAGGCCTCCACGACCAGGTGCTCCGCCTCGGCTCCGAACTGCCGGCGAACGCGCTCGGCCTGCTCGTCGCCGCGCCGGAGCAGCTCGTCTCCGATGTAGAGCGCGGCGTGCGACCACGAACTCTGGGTCAGGTAGCGGATGATCGCGGACACGCGCTGGTCCCCTTCGACGAGCAGCACATCCGCCTTGCGCAGATGCGCCTTCAGCGCCTCGAGGTCGTTGCGCACGCGCTGCTCGTAGCTGGGGAGCGGCTCCGTCAGATACTCGACGATGCGATCCACCAGCCAGCGGCGCCCCGCTGCAATGCGCCCTCGGATCGTCTCGTGCATGGTCCCCCCCTGGACTCCAGACCGGCCGACCTGCCTTGTGCAGACCCGGACGATCGCCGAAGATCGCGCGCCGTGCCGACACCCGCCCGCATTTTTTCCCGCATCCTGCTGTGGCTGCTGCTCGGCGGATGGATCGGGGCGATGGCGTTGTTCGGCGCGGTCGTCGCCAGATCGGCGTTCGCCGCGATCCCGGACTCGGCCATGGCCGCCGGTCTGATCGGCCGCGTGCTCGGTCCGCTACAGCTGACCGGGATCGCCGTCGCGCTGGTGCTGTCAGCCCTGGGGGGGGTACTGGGGCGCGGACGCGCGGCCGTCGTCCTCCCGCTGTTGCTCGGGGGCCTCTGCGCGATCAACCACTTCGGAGTGTCGCCGGCAGTGGCCGCGATCGACCTCGCGGACCCAGCTCTCGCCGCGACCGCAGGCGTCCGGTTCGCCCGCCTTCATCAGCTATCGGTTTGGCTCTTTGGAGCCACGGCGATCGGCGCACTGATTCTGGCCGGGGTCCACGTGAATCGCGAACTTCGGTAGTACGTCGGCGGGCTTCGCTGCGGTAGCGCGTCCGCCGGCTTCGAGCAGAAGAAAAACCCTGATTTTCATGGCCGGCGGCGCAGCCGTCGGGTACATTGCGCTCGTTCCGAGCCGGTTTTCCGAACGACGCCGGAGGTTTGCGGCGTACCCGGCGATCCGGTCGAGCGGGACCCGTTGAGCGGGACACGCTGGGTGACGTGTTCGAGAGTCCGTTCGGGAAGATCCAACGGGTTCTGGAAGATTCATCAGGTCCGGGAGGATCCACTCGGTCCGGGAAGATCCATCAGATCGGGTTCGCATGCGGGCCGAGCCCGCGGGGCCCCCGGGTGCCCCGTTCGTTTTTTCTCCGCACAAGCGGCCGACCCGCCAGGGGCCGGCCCGCGAGGCGGGCCGCTCCGCCAGCCAACCTTCGAGCAACGACAGCGAGACCGACACCGAAGATGGACGTCAAGATCAAGGCCACGCTCCAGTTCACGATCTCCGGCCCGGCCCTCGAGGACGCGCTCGCCGAGTACGATGAACTCACGGTCGAGGGGCTCCTGCGCGAGATCCTCGACAAAGCGATCGCCTGCGACGCGATCAAGGCGCAGGTTCTCGAGGGTCCGAACACTCTCGAGGATTACGACAAGGCGACCGAGGTCCGGCCCGAGAGCTGACCGCGTGGCCGGAAACGGGTGATGAGGCTCCCCACGTCTGGGCTGCTCGTTCGCCTTTGTTCGCGCGTCCCTCTCCGATCAATCCCGTCCGTCCCGATCCAGACCAGGACCGA